>DASQQH010000437.1:0-4185 GCA_035643555.1 Acidimicrobiales bacterium
GACGATCCTGGTCGAGGCGTCCAGCTCGAAGACGCAGTCGTCCACCTGCCCGTCACCCGGCGCGAGGTAGGGGTGCTGGCCGCAGGCATAGGGGCAGGCCCCCGCCCCCCGGTTCGTGGCGGTGGTCGCCACCCGCAGCCCGGCCTCCTCCAGGACGTAGTCGATCTCCACGTCCAGGGTGAAGGGATAGCCCGGGACCGGGAACAGCCGGGTGCCCACGACCACCCGGGCCTCCTCCCGCAGCTGCAGGCGCCAGGGTCGCCACCGGAGGAGGCCGTGGATGGCGTTGTGCTTCTCGGGCTCGGTCAGGGCGAGGGCGTGCTCCTCGCCCCCGAAGCGGTACCGGCCGTCGGCCAGGCGGTTCGGCCAGGGGACCAGCGGGGCCCCGTGGGCCCCGTCGCACATGGCCTCGACCGGATAGGGATCGAGCACCGCCCGGTCGCCGACCAGGTACTCGCGGACGCCACCGCCGACCTCCACCACCGTCGCCCGCTGCTCACCCCTGCGGAGCTCCCACTGCTCACCCGACGGGACGACCGGCACGCGTACCTCCCCTGCTCAGGACACCTCGGCGACCGGCGACCGGGGCCCTAGCGGCGGCGGCGATCCCGCCACAGCACCGGGGCCTGGCTGACCGGTACGAGGTCCCGACGGTACTTGCGGTGGGTCGCCTCCACGGCCTCCCGCGCGTCCTCGCGGACCTGGGCCAGCTCCCGGCGGAGGCGGTCGACCTGGTCCTCCAGGGCCATGACCCGGCGGACCCCCTCCAGGTTGAGCCCCGCCGCCGTCAACTCCTGGATCCGGCGGAGCCGCTCGATGTCCCGCTCGCTGTAGCGACGGCTGCCGCCCCCGGTCCGGGCCGGGTCGAGCAGCCCCCGGCGCTCGTAGATCCGCAGGGTCTGGGGGTGGACGCCGGCCAGCTCCGCGGCAACGGAGATCACATAGACCGCCCTGGTGGCGATGGGGTTGTCGCCCGGGAGGCGGCGTCCCCCGGCGCCGTTCGGACCCACGCTCATTGCTGTTGCACCTCCCACCGACTGCGGGGCGACTCGGTCAGCGTCCCGGCCAGGGTCTCGACCGCGTCCCGCTGGGCCTCGGACAGGGTCGACGGCACCGTCACCTCGACGGTCACCAGAAGGTCGCCCGGGCCTCGCCGACCGTTCGTCGAGGGCACGCCTCGACCCCGCACCCGGAACGTCCGCCCTGAGGGGGTCCCGGCGGGGATCCGCAGGGTGACGGACTCGCCCAGGGTGGGGACGGTGATGGTCGCCCCCAACGCCGCCTCCGGGAAGCTCACCGGCGCGGTGAGGGTGAGGTCCCGGCCCCGGCGTCCGAACACCTGGTGGGGGTCCACCCGCACCACCACGTAGAGGTCCCCCGGAGGGGCCCCGTTGCGGCCCGCGGCACCCCGTCCCTTGAGCCGGATCCGCTGGCCGTCCTCGACGCCCGAGGGGATGCGCACCCGGAGCTGGCGGGCCCGACGCTCCACGCCGCTCCCCCGGCAGGTCGGACAGGGCTTCTCCACCTTGAGGCCCCGCCCCCCGCACTCGGGGCACGGCGTGCTGAACGAGAACAGGCCCTGGTTGTCGTCCACGGCCCCCCGGCCGCCGCACCGGGGACAGAGCACGGGGGAGGTCCCCGGTGCGGCGCCGGTGCCACCGCAGGTCGTGCAGCTGGCGTCGCTGGTCACGTTCACCGTCGTCGTCGCCCCCTCGACGGCCTCCTTGAACGGCAGGTGGAGCTCCGCCTCCAGATCGGCTCCCCGCTGGGGACCGCCGGAGGGCCGACCGCCCCGGCCTCGCCCGAAGATCCCCCCGAGCAGGTCGCCCAGGTCGTCCATCCGGAAGCCGAACCCCCCCTGCTCCCCGGCGCCCGGACCGCCGAAGCCCCCCTGGCCGCCACCCCCGAAGGGGGCGCCCACGGGACCCATGGCCCGCACCTCGTCGTACTCCTTGCGCTTGGCCGCGTCGCCCAGCACGTCGTAGGCGGCCGACACCTCCTTGAACCGGTCCTCGGAGCCGGGATGGGCGTCGGGATGGTACTGCTTGGCAAGCTTGCGATAGGCGCGGGTGATGTCCTTCTCGGAGGCGTTCTTGTCGACCCCGAGCACCTTGTAATAGTCCTTCTCGAACCACTCTCGTTGAGGGGGCACCGCCCGCCTCCTCCCCGCTCCCTAGCTCTTGACCTTGACCATCGCCGGGCGAAGGACCCGTCCCTGCCACCGGTAGCCGGCGCGGAGGACCTCGGTCACCTCAGCGGTGCCTCCACCGTCGTCGCTCTCGTGCATGACGGCGTCGTGCTCGGTCGGGTCGAAGGCCTGACCCTGAGGGTCGATGCGCTCCAGGCCCTCCTTGCTCAACACGTCCCTGAGGGCGCTCGAGACCTGTACCAGCGCACCGGTCTCGGCCTCGGTCGCCCGCCCGGCGGCACCTGGCGGGCCACCGCCCTCGGCGCCGCCTCCCGGGGTCCCGCCGCCGTCACCCTGGTCGACCGGGGCGCCCTGGCCCACGTCCTCCCCGCCGGGCGACGCGGACGGCGCTTCCCCGGTGGGGGCGGCCCCCTGGCGGTGCCCCGTGTCGGCCACCGACGAGGAATCGCCCACGGCATGCACCAGGGCCAGGTCGATGGCATCGAGCACGGGCAACAGCTTGTTCACCAGATCCTCGGCGGCCCGCTGGGACTGGTCGGCCTGCTGCTTCACCATCCGCTTGCGATAGTTGTCGAAGTCCGCCTGCAGCCGTCGCAGGGCGTCCAGGTACTCGTCCCGCTGGGCCGCCACGGCCGCGACGGGGTCGGAGACCTCCTCCGGGGTGTCGGCCCCGGCCGTCTCGCCGGCCTCATCGGCCCCGCCCCGGGCTTCGTCGGGGGGTTCCCCGCCCTCGTCGCCGACACCGGGCGGCGGGTCGCCGCCCGGTGTCGGCTCCTCGGGGGGGACGGCCGACGCCGTCTCGTCCTCGAACGGAGCGCTCACTGGTCCTTGCCCTCGTCCACGATCTCGGCGTCGACGATCTCCTCCTCCGACTCCTGGCTGGACCCGTCCCCGGAGGGCTGGCCCGTGGCCGCACCGGTGGCGTCCTGGGAGGACGTCTGCTCGTAGAGGCGCTGGGCGAAGCCCTGGCTGGCGGTCACGAGGGACTCGGTCGCCTGGCGGATCGCCTCCACGTCGGAGCCCCCGAGGGCGTCCTTCAGGCCCTTCAGGCCGTCCTCCACCTTGGACTTCTCCTCGCCGGAGATCTTGTCGCCCTGCTCCCGCAGGAGCTTCTCGGTCTGGTACACGAGGGTGTCGGCGTTGTTGCGGACCTCGGCCTCCTCCTTGCGCCGGCGATCCTCCTCGGCGTGGGCCTCGGCGTCCCGGACCATGCGGTCGATGTCGTCCCTGGCCAGCGACGACTGGCCGGTGATGGTCATCGACTGCTCCTTGTTGGTGGCCCGATCCTTGGCCGACACGTGGACGATGCCGTTGGCGTCGATGTCGAAGGTGACCTCGATCTGGGGCACACCCCGGGGGGCGGGGGGCAGATCAACAAGCTGGAACTTGCCCAGCGTCTTGTTGTAGTTGGCCATCTCCCGCTCGCCCTGGAGCACGTGGATCTCCACCGAGGGCTGGCTGTCCTCGGCCGTGGTGAAGACCTCGGTTCGCTTGGTGGGGATCGTGGTGTTGCGCTCGATGAGCTTGGTCATGATCCCGCCCTTGGTCTCGATGCCGAGGGACAGCGGGGTCACGTCGAGCAGCAGGACGTCCTTGACCTCCCCCTTCAGGACGCCAGCCTGGATGGCCGCCCCGACGGCCACCACCTCGTCCGGGTTGACGCCCTTGTGGGCCTCCTTCCCGGTGAGGGACTGGACCAGGTCCTGGATGGCGGGCATCCGGGTGGCACCACCCACCAGGATGACGTGGTTGATCTGGTCCTTGGAGAACCCGGCGTCGGAGACCGCCCGATCGAAGGGCCCCTTGCACTTGTCGACCAGATCGCTGGTGAGCTCCAGGAACTTGGCCCTGGTCAGCTTCAGGTCGAGGTGCTTGGGCCCCTCGGAGGTGGCGGTGATGAAGGGCAGGTTGATCGAGGTCTCCTGGACCGCCGACAGCTCGATCTTGGCCTTCTCCGCCGCCTCCTTGAGACGCTGGAGGGCCATCTTGTCCGCCGAGAGGTCGACGCCCTCGGTGTTCTTGAACTCCTTGACCAG
>DASQQH010000438.1:0-2405 GCA_035643555.1 Acidimicrobiales bacterium
TCGGCGGTCGGTGGGGTCATTCGCAGCTCCTGTTCGGCGACGTTGCCCGGGCGCCCGTCACGGGCCCTCGCCCACCATCATGCCCCGCCGGGTGCCCACCGAGCGGGGAGGTCACCCTTCGGGGCCCGCCACGGGATGGGCCCGGAGGCGGGCCAGGGCCAGGTGCCGCCCGTAGAGGACCAGCACGGCCGCCCCCGTGGCCCAGGCCGCGGTCAGGCCCCAGGCGATGGGGAAGCCGGCCCCGGCGGCGACGTAGCCGAAGACCAGGGGGCCCAGGGCGCCCCCCGAGCTGGCTCCCACCTGGACGATCGCGGTGGCCCGCCCGGGCACCGCGGGGTACAGCTGGGTGGTGGCGAAGTTGACCAGCCCCGCCCATCCCCACCCGGCCCCGTAGGCGAGGATGGCGGCGGGGACCACGAGCGCCGGCTGGGCCGCCACCAACAGGAGGTAGCCCACCACCCCGGTGGCCAGCATCGCCGCCACCACCCGGAGGTGGCCGCTGCTGCGCCGGTCGGCGCGGTGGCCGAGGCTGAGCCGGGCGACCAGGCTGGCGGCACTCCCCAGGGCGGCGAGGAGGCCGGCCTGGGCCTGGGGGATCCCCGTGTCGGTGGCCGCCACGACGAAGAACGAGCCGAGGGCGACGCCGGCGGCCGCCCCGAGGCCCACGCCCCCCGCCAGCACGACCAGGGGCCAGCGGGGGAAGGAGGCGGTGTCGAAGCCCGAGGTCGAGCCGTCGGCGGCCGCCGGGGTGGCCCGGCGGGCCGGGGCCCGACGGGGGATGGCCACCCCGCACGCCACCACCAGCAGCGCCGACCCCAGGAAGGCCCACCGCCACCCCACCGTGAGGGCGACGGCGGGCACGGCCACCCCCGACACCAGGGTGGCCACCGGGATGGCCGCCTGCTTGACCCCGAAGGCCAGGCCCTGGCGCTCGGCACGCACGGTCCGGGCCAGGTAGCGGTTGGAGGCGGGCTGGATGGCGCCGTTGGCCACCCCCGCCAGGAGCAAGGCCACCACCAGTGACCACCAGGCGTGGACCAACGCGCCGATCACCACCAGGGACGCAAAGGCCGGGAGGAGGGCGATGCGCAGGACGCGCCGCCCACCGAGGCGGTCGGCCAGGCGTCCCGAGACCGTGGCGCAGGCAGCGGAGGCGGCGAAGAAGGCGCTGACCGCCACGCCCAGCTGGCTCTCGTCGATCCCCAGCTGGTGGCGGACCTCCACCGCCAGGGAGCCGGTCAGGTACACCGCGAGCAGGCCGCTGGTGGTCACCGCGAAGGCGGCGGCCATGGGCCCCAGGTCCCCCCGGTGGCCGGGCGAAGATGGCCTGGACCGCCGGCTCACGGCCTCGCTGGCCGGATCCAAGGACCGGTGTGGGGCACGACGTGTCACGCTACCGGCGGGGGGGAGGAGGCCCTGTGGGGTAGAACCCTGGTGGCACCCGCCCCACGGGGGCGACGGCCGGTCCCTGCGATCGGTGTTGACGCCCGAGCGGGGCGGGTGGCTTACTAGGGGCGCTGGCAGAGAGGGGGGGAGGAACAATGATCCACGCGGTGTCATGGGGGCACGATGAGCTGGGAGCCTGACGTTGCACCGGCGGTAGGGACCGGACTCGGGAAGGGGTGGCTGAACCGGGCCCTGCTGAAGATCCTCGGGCCGGCCGACGTGGGGAGCGGCAAGCCGCCTCCGCCCGACGGCCGGGGTCGGCCCGGGCCGGAACCACCGCCTCCCCCCGGGCCGGTGGTGGTCCATGATCCGGTGGGCGAGGGTGATCCGGGCGGCAGGGCCGTGCCGGACGCCACCGAGCACCGTCCCCATCCCCACGGTCCCCGCCACGGGGGCGCCGAGCGGATCCGGCGGGGACGCCAGCCCCGCTGCCCGCACCGGCCGGTCGCTCCGGTCGCCGCCGCCCCCCGTCTGCCGGCGAGGTAGGGCACCCCGGGGAGGTCAGCCCCCGGGGTCCTCGTGGACGGCCTCCCCCCGGGCCAGGCGGGCGGCCAGGCCCACGACCTGGGAGAGCTCTCGCCGGGTGGGGGTGTGGGCAGCCAGGAACCGGGCCGTTCCCCCCAGGATGAGGGCCGCCTCCTCGGAGCCCTCGGGCCACGCCGTCGCCTGGCGGACGGCGGCCTCGTAGGTCTGGAACCAGTGGAAGCCGGCGTCCTCGGTGAGCAGGGCGCGGCCGAGCGCGGCGACGAGGCGCGCCTGGTCCCCGCCTCCCCGCAGATAGCCGCAGGCGATCGCGCCCGCACGGTCCACCTGGCCCTCGCGGTCCCAGCAGGCCTGGAGGTCGTCCAGGTCGCCGACGGTGGCCGTGGGGACCCGGGCGGCGGGCACGTTGAGGAAGCGGACGAGGAACACCTTGAGGGCCACCTGGAACACGCCCCGGACCAGGAGGGGGCCCGGGG
>DASQQH010000439.1:0-3171 GCA_035643555.1 Acidimicrobiales bacterium
GAACGATGTGTCGGCCCGGGACTGGGTGGCCGAGGCTCTCGGCGCGGCGGATCCCCAGGAGGTTCGGGCAGCCTGGGGCCGCAATCTGCTCGGAAAGCAGTTTCCCACCTTCTGCCCCCTCGGGCCCGTGGTGCTCACGGCGGACGAGGTGTCGGATCCCGCCCGACTGCGGCTGACGACCACGCTCAACGGCGGGGTCGTGCAAGAAGCCTCGCTGTCCGATCTGATCGTGGGCATCAATGAGCTCGTGGCGTACCTGTCGAGGTTCTTCGCCCTGGCGCCTGGTGATGTCATTTCCACCGGGTCGCCCCCCGGCGTCGGGGTGGCCCGGACCCCTCCGGTCTTCTTGGGTCCGGGGGACCTGGTCGAGGTGGCTGTCCACGAGATCGGGGTGCTTGCAAACCCGGTGGCCGGCTGTCGCGGTTGACTTCGCCACGCGGCGCCGCCACGCACCGCAGCCCGGCAACGGGCATCGCCGGGCATCGTGGGTAGGCCTCCCCGTACCGAGGGTTCTGTCCGGTCGGCTCGTGACGGAGTGACGCCGCCCATCCTCGCTGGCCGGCTCGCCGTCCGGGAAGGTCGGTGCTTGCCACTCGATGATCCTGGCACCTCTCATGGCCAGGCTGGCGGACCGGACTCGAGGGGTTGTCGGAACGGTCTGGTGTGTGCCCGCCCACCGACGTTGCCGAGGGTCTCGGCTGGCGTTCACCCGCCGAGGGCCCGGCGACGTCGGCTGTTGAGGGCTCTCCCGGGAACCCGGGCCCCGCCAGGAGGTCGAATGCCTCCGCGCCTACGCGACCGGGCAATCCTCCCCGTTGTCGGTTACCCAGCGTCCGGTCCTGCCAGCGGTGGATCGAAGCGCTCCTCGATGCAAGGCCGCCCACCGCCAGGTGTTCACCCAGCGCAACGGCCGAAGCCAGCGCTACCAGCGATCACAGCTACGGCCCTCCAGGTAGGGACCAACAACTACCTCCAGGCGCGCTGGACAGCCCACGGTTCCCCGAGAGGGCCAACCTCGAGGCCCGAGGCACCAACCATCGCCCCATCTGTGGCCTCATCACCGAGGCCAGCCGGGGTGTTTCCATAGAACCGAGCACCCTCGACGGAGAGGGGGACGGCGTGGGTGCGCGGGCTCTCGTTCGTTCATCGGGTTGATTATGGGACACTGAGGACGTGGTCGGCCGCTCGGGCGACGACACCCCGGTGCATCTTCTCTACCTCCCCAGGCATCCCGTCGTCGCGCGCCGCGCCGTCGCCGAGCACCTCCGCCGCCACCCCCATCTCCGCCAACCCCCTGTCGAGGAGGGGTCGCCATGGACGTCGAGGTTGAGCTTCGCCGTCCACGACTACACCGGCTCCTCTCCCACCAGTGGCTTCCTGGTGCCGGCCCGGCCCGACCCGGAGGAGGCTCACACGGTCGAGGAGGTGGAGGCGGACCCCCGGGCTCTGGCCCGTTGGTACGAGCGCAACCGTGGCGCCGTCCTGCGACCCGACACCCACCTGGGTGCCTGGCTCGGTGGGGCACAGGTAGGCCTGGACGTCTTCGTCTATGCCCCCCGGCTGCAGGAGGCGAACACACTCGCCCACCAGAGCGGCCAGACCGTCTACTACTACGCGTCCTCGAACCCGAGCGCGAGCTCGGTGCACCCCACCATGGACCCCGACGTGCTCGCCTACCGGCTCGCGCACCAGCCTCGGCGCGTGCCCCTCGGGTTCTTCCGCAACCCCACGACCGCCGGGGACCAGATCCTCGCCGCGCTGAAGGACAACCGCCGCAAGCAGCCCGACAGGGAGGCCCGGGACCCTGAGGATCCCGGGCCCGAAGCGCCTACACCCGGCTGAGCCCGTCGGACAGGGCCGGCGCCATCAATTGGTAACCCGACGCGCTTCGGTTCGGGAGTTCCGGCTCGCCCATTGTCGAACCTGCGGAGGCACAACTCCGTGCTGGCAGAGGGAGGAGGCCGCCGGGCCCGCTGTGGCTTCACCCGTCCCTCCGAGGACCCCCTCCGTGGGCCGGCAGTACCGGGGACCCCATGGCCGAAGTGGCACGACCGCGCAGCTGACGGGCCCCAACCCCGCCCGGGATGCGGTCGAGGTCACCGGCGTGGCAGCGCTGGACACGGGGGATGTGACCGGTGCTGGTATCGGCACCTGCGGTGCTGCTCGCCCCTGGCCGCTGAGCGTCACCTGCCGGGATCGACCCGGCTGCCCCGTCCCCCGGCCGCCACGGGGGCGCGCGTGCGAGAGCGCCTCAGGGGGGCCTGCGGTGGGCCGCTGCCGGTTTCGGGGGTCCCCCTGGTGGCAGTCCTCTCCTCGGCGTCACGCTCAGGAGAGGGTCTTACCCGGGAGGCGGGTGCGTGACGTGGCCCGAGCACGACGTGCGGTGACTTGCTGGCGTTGGCCGGCGACCGGGGGGGACGGCCAGCTGGGCGGGTCGAGCTCCTGGCCGGGACTCCCTTCCCCAGGGAGCCCTTGGGGCGCAACGTGTGGGTAGCTCCCCGGAGCACCGCCCGCCCCCGGGCGCTGCCCGGTAGCTCCGTCTCCATGCCACGGACCGCCAGTGGCTCACTCCATGCCCCGAGTGACCGGGGTGGTGGGCACCGGGGTGCCGGGGGGCGCGGGCTCGGAGGAGATCATGGCCGGCGTGGTGAAGGTGTAGCCACGTGCCCGCAGCCCGGCGATGATCTGGGGCAGGGCGGCCACCGTGTGGGCGTGATCGCCACCGCCGTCGTGCATCAAGATGATGGCCCCCGGCCCGGCGGTGAGGGCCGTGGCCACGATGGCCGAGGTGGAGGGAGCCCGCCAGTCCTGGGTGTCCACGGTCCAGTAGAGGGCCTGGAGACCCGCCTGGTTGGCGACCTGGATCACCCCGGGGGAGAGGAACCCTCCGGGTGGGCGGTAGAACTGGGGCTTCTTGCCCCCCGAGGCGGAGGTGATGGCCTGGGCTGCGCGGTCGATCTCGGAGACGATGTGGGGAGAACTTCTGATCGGAAGGTTCTCATCGTGGCTGTAGGTGTGGTCACAGAGGGTCTCCCCGACGGTGGCCTCGTCATGGACCGGCTGGGGGAAGGCCGCGGCCTCCTTGCCGATGATGCAGAAGGTGGCGGGCACGTGCGCTGCCTGGAGGATGTGGAGGATCTGGGGGGTCCACTGGGGGTCGGGGCCGTCGTC
>DASQQH010000440.1:0-3712 GCA_035643555.1 Acidimicrobiales bacterium
CTCCGACGCCGCCACCTCCCGCCAGGAACCCGGGCCCGAGGGGGCGCCACGGCCGGCGACCCCTGACGGTGACGCCGCCCCCACCTCCGGTCGGCCGGCTCGGCGACCCCGTATCGGGGACACCCTCCCGGGGCCCCCGCCGCCTCCCCGGGGCAAGCGGCTCTCCCGGGAGGAGAACAAACGGCGACGCCGCGACGGCCGGGCCCGGACCAAGGGGCAGGCGTCGCCGGGTCGGGATGGGGACGAGGCGCCGGCCCCCATTCGGCCCCTGGTCGCCTCCGGGGCCCAGGCCGAGGCCCTCGACGGGGCCACCGAACGGTCCGGGCGGGCGGTGGGGCGCTATCTCATGTGCGTCCACGCCCAGGACGACGTGACCCAGATCGCCGTGCTGGAGGGCCGGTCGCTGATCGAGCACTTCATCTCCCGCCGCCAGGACAGCGAGTACGAGATCGACGGCAACATCTACCTGGGGCGAGTCCAGAACGTCCTGCCGGGCATGGAGGCGGCGTTCGTGGACATCGGCACCGTGAAGAACGCCGTGCTGTACCGGGGCGACGTCCGCTACGACCGGGACGACGTCGAGAACGGGTCCGGCAACGGCGTCCGCATCGAGCACCTCCTCAAGGCCGGGCAGACCGTGCTGTGCCAGGTGACCAAGAACCCCATCGGCACCAAGGGTGCCCGGCTCACCCAGGAGGTGTCCCTCCCGGGGCGGTTCGTGGTGCTGGTCCCCAACAGCACCACCTATGGCATCTCCAAGCGCCTCCCCGAGGAGGAGCGCAAGCGCCTGCGCCAGGTGCTTGACGACATCCGCCCCGAGGGGCACGGCCTGATCGTGCGCACGGCGGCTGAGGGCACCGGCCCCGAGGAGCTGGCCGCCGACGTCGCCCGTCTGGTCGAGCTGTGGGAGCGGATCGCCGCCCTGGCGGAGCGGTCCCGGGCTCCTGCCTTCCTCTACGCGGAGCCCGACGTCTGCGTGCGGGTGATGCGCGAAGAGTTCAACAGCGACTACCGGGCGGTCGTCATCGACGATCCCGCCCTGTACCGGGAGGTCAAGGCCTACGTGGCGTCGATCAGCCCCGAGCTCGCCGATCGGGTGGAACTCTACGACGCCGAGGATCCCCTTCCCATCTTCGAGCGCTACCACGTCCACGAGCAGCTGCACAAGGCTCTCGACCGCAAGGTGTGGTTGCCCTCCGGCGGCTCCCTCATCATCGAGCGGACCGAGGCGCTGTGCGTCATCGACGTCAACACGGGCAAGAACGTGGGCACCTCCAACCTGGAGGAGACCGTGTTCGCCAACAACCTCGAGGCGGCCGAGGAGATCGCCCGTCAGCTCCGCCTCCGGGACATCGGGGGGATCATCGTCATCGACTTCATCGACATGGAGGTCCGGGCCAACCGCCAGCGGGTCGTGACCGCGCTGCGGGAGGCCCTGGCCCGGGACAAGACCCGCACCCAGGTGTCGGAGATCTCCGACCTGGGCCTCGTGGAGATGACCCGCAAGCGGGTGTCCGAGGGCCTGGTCGAGGCGATGTCGGAGACCTGCCCCACCTGCGGGGGGCGGGGGATCGTGTTCGAGGAGGAGCTCCTCTAGACTCGCCTGTCCATGTACGCGGTGATCGACACGGGTGGCAAGCAGGAGCGGGTACAGGTCGGCCAGCAGGTGCGAGTCGAGCGGCTGGGCCTCCCTGCGGGCGAGGAGGTGACGCTCACCCCCGTGCTGGTCGTGGACGGCGAGCAGGTCCTCGCGGGGCCGGCGCTGGCCCCGGCTCGGGTGGCCGGCCGGGTGGTGGGCGAGGAGAAGGGCCCGAAGATCACCGGGTTCACCTACAAGCCCAAGACCAACAACCGCCGGCGGTGGGGGCACCGCCAGCGCTACACGACGGTCGAGATCACCGGGATCACCCCGGGCTAGGAGCACTGACATGTCCAAGACCAAGGGTGGTGGCTCCACCAGGAACGGCAGGGACTCGGCGGCCCAGCGCCTCGGGGTCAAGGCGTTCGACGGGACCGCGGTCACCGCCGGCACCATCCTCGTCCGCCAGCGGGGGACCCGCTTCTACCCCGGCACCAACGTCGGCAGGGGCGGAGACGACACCCTGTTCGCCACGGCCGCCGGCCGGGTGAAGTTCGGGGTCCGACGGGGACGCAAGCTGGTCGACATCCTGCCCGACTGACCGGAGATGGATCCGGCGACCGCAGCGGTCATCGCCGGGGTGGCCCAGCTGCGGTGTCGACCGGAGCTGGACGGGGCGTGTCCACCCCTGGAGCCGGCCCGGCTCATGGCCCTGGTGGGGGCCCGAGCTCTCGAGGACGCGGGGGGCGGCCTGGGGCCGGGCGACGTGGACCTGCTGGCCTGCGTCGACCCGCTGGCGTGGGGCTACGAGGATCTGTGTGGACGGGCGGGGGAGCTGCTGGGGGCGACCCGGGCGTCCCCCCTCACCTGCCCCCCCGGGGGGAACTCCCCCGGTGACCTGCTGTCGGAGGTGGCGGCACGGATCGAGGAGGGCTCGGCCCGCGTGGGCCTGCTTGTCGGGGCCGAGGCCCTGGCCACCAGCCGCCGCGCCCGCCAGGAGGGGATCACCCTCGACTGGACCCCCTTCGAGGGGCACCGGGACTTCCTCAAGGGCCAACGCCCCCTGACCAACGAGCTCGAGTCCCGGCATGGGCTGGTGGCGCCCATCCACTGCTACCCCCTGTTCGAGAACGCCCTGCGGGCGGAGGCGGGGCGCAGCATCACCGGCCACCAGCGCTTCCTGTCCGAGCTGCTCGCCGAGCACGCCGCCGTTGCCGCCGCCAACCCCTACGCCTGGTTCCCCACGGCCTGGACCCCAGAGGAGATCCGGACAGCGGGGCCGGGCAACCGCTGGGTGGCCTTCCCCTACACCAAGCGCATGAGCGCCGTCATCGAGGTGGACCAGGCGGCGGCGTGCCTGGTGCTGTCGGGGGCCGAGGCCGAGCGGCGGGGGATCGCCCCGGACCGCCGAGTGGCGGTGGTGGGCGGGGGAAAGGCGACCGACGCCTGGACCCCCACCGAGCGTCCCGACTTCGTCTCCAGCCCGGCGTACCGCGCCGCTGCGGCCGCCGCCCTCGAGCGGGCGGGGCTGGGGCTGGATGACGTCGACCTCTTCGACCTCTACAGCTGCTTCCCGAGCGCCGTGGAGCTGGCCATGAAGGCCGTGGGCCTGGGTTGGGACGACCCCCGACCCCGCACCGTGACCGGAGGCCTCGCCTACGCCGGGGGGCCGGGCAACGACTACGCCACCCACGCCCTGGCCGCGATGGTCGAGCGCCTGCGGGCGGACCAGGGGCTGGTCGGCTATGTGTCGGCCCTCGGCATGACCGCCACCAAGCACGCGGTGGTCCTGCTGTCGGCGGATCCCGCGGTGGTGCGGGGGGCGACGGGGGGCGCGGCCTCGATCACCCTTCCCGAGCCCCAGCGGCGGGGCCCGCCCCTGGTGCAGGCGCCCACGGGGCCGGCCACCATCGAGACCTACACCGTCTACTACGACCGGGACGGCACCGCGGCGGCCGTGCCGGTGGTGCTGCGTCTCTCCGGTGGCGACCGGAGCGTGGCGCTGGCAGAGCCGGCCGGCCCGGCCGCCGCCGCCCTCACGGCGACCGAGGGGGTGGGCCGCCAGGGGATGGTCGACGCCGGTGAGGACGGGGCGCCCAACCGCTTCCGCCTGGAGGGGTAGGCGCGGCCGGT
>DASQQH010000441.1:0-2427 GCA_035643555.1 Acidimicrobiales bacterium
GGCCATCGGGCCGATCCTGGCGCTCCACCACGCCGAGGTGCGGGTGGGCACCTGCTCCTGGACCGACCGCACCCTGGTCCGAGAGACCGACTGGTACCCCCGGCGGTCCATGAGCGCGGCCGAGCGGCTCGCCTACTACGCGTCCCAGTTCCCGGTGGCCGAGGCGGACGGGACCTACTACGCGCCACCCTCCCCGGAGCTCGCCCGCCAGTGGGTCGAGCGCACCCCGCCCGGGTTCCGGATGAACGTGAAGGCCTACTCCCTGCTCACCGGACACCCCACCAGACCCGCCTCGCTGTGGCCCGATCTGCGCGAGACGTTGTCGGAGGAGGACGCGGCCAAGACCAACGTCTACGCCCACCACCTCACCGGGGAGGCCGTCCGGGAGGCCTGGGACCGCTTCGTCGGGGCCCTCCGCCCCCTGGCGAGGGCAGGGAAGCTGGGTGGGGTGCTGCTGCAGTACCCCCGGTGGTTCACGCCCAAGCGGGCCAACCGGGATGGGCTGCGCCAGGCCCGGGAGCGCCTCGGCGAGCTCGAGGCCTACGTCGAGTTCCGCTCGCCCCGGTGGCTGGCCGAGCCCGAGGACCGCGACCGCACCCTGGGGCTGCTCTCCGAGCTCGGGTTCGCCCACGTGGTGGTCGACGCCCCCGCCGCCTCGGGGTTGGCGGCCGTGGTGGCGGTCACCACCCCCGACCTGGCGGTGCTCCGCCTCCACGGGCGGGACGACGAGGCGTGGTCCCGTCCCGGCGCCACGGCCGCTGAGCGGTTCCGCTACCGCTACCGGGACACCGAGCTCGCCGAGCTCGTCCCGGCGGTGTCCACCCTGGCCGAGCAGGCCCGGGAGGTCCATGTGCTGGCCAACAACTGCTACCGGGACGACGGGGTGCGAGCGGCGGGGGACCTGGTCCGCCTGCTCGCCCCGTCTGACGGGGGGGAGGTAGCCGATGACCGCTGACGCCCGGAAGAGACCGGCGGCCCGGGCTGGGTGGGGCTCCTGGGGGCCGGGCCGTCCCCGGGGGACGCCCGCCCGTCGCTCTCCGGGGTGGTCGGGGGGCGCTTCCCGGCGGTGCGCCGCCGTCGCTCGAGGAAAGCCGAGGCCGTCGTGACCGAGTCCGCCGTCGCCGACTACCACCGCCTCACCAGCTTCTCGCTCGGGCCCCGCGGCCTGGAGCGGGCGACCCGGGACCCCCGCCTGGTGGCGGACTTCGTCCCCCTGGACCCCGACCGGCGCCCCCCCGAGGTCAAGGCCTACGGTCCCGGCCCGACGACCGTGGACCTGCCGGGGGACGTGCCCCACCTCGGGATGCCGGCGGGGGAGGCGCTGTCGGGGGGCGCCCCGGCGACCGGGGCCCTCGACCTCGCCGGCCTGGCCCGGTTGCTGTTCTTCTCCGGCGGGGTGGTCCGCTATCTGGAGACCCCCTCCTTCGGCCGGCTGCACTTCCGCGCCGCCGGGTCGGCGGGCAACCTCCACCCCCTCGAGGTCTACGCGGTGGCCCGCGGGGTGGCCGGCCTCCCCGAAGGGGTGTGGCACCACGATCCCCTCCACCACCGGCTCCACCGCGTGAACGCCGCCCCCGCCGCCGGCCCCTCCTACCTCGTGGTGACCGGGGTGCCGTGGCGGACGGGGTGGAAGTACGCCGAGCGGGGCTACCGGCACCTCTGGTGGGACGCCGGCACCATGTGCTCCCAGGTGCTGGCGCTGGCCCACTCGGCGGGGATCCCCGCCCGGCTCCGCCTCGGCTTCCCCGACGGGGAGGTGGCCGCCCTGGTGGGCGCCGACCAGGTCCACGAGCTGGCCCTGGCCGTGGTGGTGCTGGGGGAGGAGGCCCCGGACCTGTCGCCGGCCGAGGAGGCCACAGCAGGCGTCATCGCACCCGGGCCGACCGAGTTCCCCCTGGTCACCGACACCCACCGGGCCTCGGCGGCGGCGCCCGCCTGGGGCCGGGAGGACGCCCCGCCCGCCCCGGCGTCCGGGGTCTCACCGGGGGACCCGCCGCCGACCCCGCCCCTCGAGGAGGTGATCCTCGCCCGGGGCTCCACCCGGCGCTTCGACCCCGGGGCGACCCTCCCGGCCGAGGCTGCGGGGTGGGCCATGGCCGTGGCCACCTGCCCCCTCCCCTGGGACGTGGGGGAGACCCTGGGCGAGCACCACCTGCTGGTGCACGCGGTCGAGGGGGTCCGACCCGGCCGCTACCGGTGGGGGGAGGAGGGGCTGGTGGCCGCGCGGACCGGGGACGTCCGGGCGATGGCCACCCAGCTCTGCCTGGGCCAGGGACTGGCGGGGGACGCCGGCTACGTGGCGGTGCACTGCTGCGACCTCGAGGGGGTGATCGCCCGGCGGGGCGAGCGCGCCTACCGGGCGGCCCTGTTCGAGGCGGGGGTCGTGGAGGGCCGCCTCCACCTTGCCGCCTTCGCCCTCGGCCGAGG
>DASQQH010000442.1:0-4858 GCA_035643555.1 Acidimicrobiales bacterium
CTGCGGCCTGCCGCCATCTACCTGACCGCTCGGGTGGTGGGCCTCCTGGCGGCGGTCGCCACGGGGATTCTGCATCCGGGAAACGTCGGCACCCCGGGACTGCCCGCACCGTGGTTGCAGAGTGCGGGGGTCCCCCTGGGACGGAGCCTGCTGGTGTGGGACAGCAGGTGGTACTTGGACATCGCCCGGAACGGGTATCCGAGCGCGATCCACCATGCAGGATCCTTCGTTCCCATGAATGGTAGCGCCTTCCTTCCTCTGCTCCCAGAGACGATCAGGGCGCTCAACGACATCACCGGCTTATCCTTCGGGGTGTCGGGGCTCCTGCTGTGCTCGATCTACGCCCTGATCGGCGCTATCGTGATTTGGGCCCTGTGCCGGGACCTGTGGGGTGAGGCTGCGGCCACACGCGCCTGCGCACTCTTCTGTTTCTTTCCGGGCGCCTTTATTTTCAACTTCGTCTACACCGAAGCGCTCCTGGTGGCGCTGGCCGCAGGGTGCCTGTTCAGTCTCTATCGCCAGCGGTGGGTGATCGCCGGGGTACTGGCCGGCCTGGCCACCGCGACCCACGCCGCGGGGCTCGCGCTGGTCTTTGCCTGTGCCTGGGCGGCGGCGGTGGCCCTCTACAGGCACCGCGACTGGTCTGCCCTGTCGGCACCGGTCCTGGCGCCGATGGGATTCCTGGGGTATCTGGCCTACCTTCAGGTCCACACGGGCAGTTTTCGAACCTTCTTCATTTCCAATGCCCAGGGCTTCGGCGAGCGCTTCAGCCTGGCGGCGCCCTGGACGCGGCTGACCGACCTGGTCGGCAACCCGAGCGGGAGCTTCGCCGGGGCGCCCGGATGGCCGCCCAGCTCCATCATGGAAACCATCAACCTGGTGGGCCTCGCCTTCTTCGTCGTTGCCGTGGTGCTCCTGGTTCGCTCCCGAGTGCCCGGCTCGTTCTTGTGGTACACGGGCGTTGTCGTGTTCCTCAACCTCTTCAGCATGCTCGGAGGGCTCCACCCCCGGTTCCTTCTTGCTGCGTTTCCCCTGGTGATAGGGCTCGGTAATTGGCTCCGTGGGGTCTGGTACCAAGCGACCTTGGTGGTCTTTGGCTCGCTCATGGTCGCGCTCACCGTGGCCACGGTGGGCACCATGCTCGTGGTCCCCTAGCCTGATGTGGCGTCTCCCTGGGCCAGGAGACGAAGTCCACGCCTCCTTGGGTGCCCCCAGCGTGTCGTTCGGGGCCCTCGTGGCCCCGTCGAGGGGTCGGTCGAGCGCCGTGCTGGAGCGCCGTCCTGGCGCTCTGGCCTTGAGGGCCGTGGCCCTCGAGCGCCGGCTTTCTGGATCCTGGCCCCCCGGGGCGGTGCCCATCGACGAACCCATCAGCGTCGGCTGGGGCGAGGCCGGCGAGGCCTCACCGCTCGGAGCTTCACGGTTCCCCCACGTCGAGGGGTCTGAACCCAGCGGGACGGAGTGGAGCGGTTCCCGATCCGGGGGTCGCGCCACCCGCCTGGAGAGGGCGCCCCTGACTGGGAGCGTTCCCCGACGGCCCCACGCGGTTGGGAGGAGTGGACCAGGCCGCGTTGACGTTCGACGCGCTCCGCCCGTCCGGGTCATTGTCCGGGGCCATGTCGCGCAGCCGCCATCGAGGACGCAGCTAGGCCGCCCGCCCATGCCGTCCCTCGGCCCCTGCGCCGGCGGGACCGGGCGTCGCCCATCCCGACCCCCGGCCGGTGATGTCGACGACGACCAGGCGCGTGGCGCTGGTCCGCGTCTGCTGGCTTGCCACGAGCGGCCCGCGTCTGTGGACGCCGAGGCGGCGGGCTGTCGCACGAGTGCTGGCGAGGGGGAACCCACACCGTGGTCGCACCGGGGCGGACGGGCCCCTGGGACGTCTTCTTGGCCGAGCTGGGGCGGCCTCGGTGAGCGTTCCTCGCCCCGCCCAGCACCGTCGCTGGCGAACTGCCCATGCCCGCCCGGTTGGGACGGGACGTGCTGAGGTCATCGTTCGGTCCGGCCAAGCTAGCGCGCCCCGAGGTGACGGGCCGACAGCGGCCAGGGAACGAGCGCGGTGCACCCCGACGGTCCGACAGCGGGCAGACTAGTCCCGTGCACGGAGCGGCGACCACCGACGGGGCGGCGCAGGGCAACCCCTCGGCAGTCCGCCGCCGCCACGGAGCCCACCCAAGGCCAGGAGGGCGGACGGTGCCCGACCGGCTACCCCCCCGGCCGACGGGGCCGAGGCGCAGACCGCCGCCACTGACCGGCGCAGGGCCACCTCCACGACAGTGGAGGGGGAACCGATCGGCCACGGCAGTGTCGATGACGAACCGGCCCCTCGCCCACCGACCTTCCAGGCGCGACATGGTTGGGCGGCAGCCACCCCCCCCGGGGGGTCGGACCCCCCGGCGGATGGTGTTCGGATCACGCCGACTCGAGGTCGCTGGCGTTAATTGGCACGGAAGTTCCGGCGCCGCGTGGAGCCGGGGCGGCACTCCAGCACGCAAAGCCGCAGCAGGATCCGCTAGAGTCACCCCCGCTATATGAAAGTGATTGGAAACGAACGTGGTAACGGAGGTCCAGTAAACGGACCGAAAGTGGTGATCTGACACTGCTCCGACACGATGTAAACCGAGGGAGTGGCTGAGCACGTGATCCGGTCCGGAATGCAATAGGAGGTCCCCCACGCCCTGGTGGCGTGGACACGAAACGCCTTATGCGCCAAGAGCTCGAGGAGGCTGCCGGTCCGTTGCGGGATCCAGAAACCACAGAGATGCGCCATGAGTGACAAAGATCGATTGTCTGTATGAAGATCGTCAACGTCGCTGACGTGAGAGTCTTCTTGCGCCGTCGGATTCCTCTGGGTCTGCTCCTCTTTCTCCTGGTGGCTGCGATCTATGTCCTCACGACATCGGGCGAGATCCAGACCATAGATATTGGGGAGACCCTTGACGTGGCGCAGAATATGGTCCGACATGGCTCGTTCGCCATCCCACAGATCCCCGTGGTCTCCGGTGGAGGTGCAGTGGCGGGGGTGGGGGGACAGCATTTTGCCCCCCATGGCATCGGGATGTCCCTGCTCTTTGCTCCGATCGTCCTCTTGTTGGACGCGATTTATGGGGTGCCCCACAGTTCCCTAGTACTGTTCTCCATTTCATTTGTTGATCCCCTCTTGGCGGCTGTGGGGGTGGTGGTTCTCTATCTGCTGGCACGGGATCTGGATGTTGGGGAAGGACCGGCGATTGGCGTAGGGTTGTTGTTCGCGTTTGCCAGTACCCAGTGGGCTTATGCCCATGTGGCGTTCGATGCGATACCCAGCGAGACGTTCCTGCTCATCGCAATATGGTGCCTCTACCGGTTCTCTATAGTTACCGAGAGGCGGTCCTGGTGGTTGTTGTGCTCAGGCGCAGCATTAGGTTTCTCGGTCCTAATACGGGCACAGGTGGCGCTGGCGGTCCCCTTCGCCTTGTGTTTTCTTGTCGTCAGAAGCTGGCCCGCGATCAAGAGGAAGGACTTTATTCGGGCGGCGACATGGTTCTTATCATGGGGGCTACCTCTGCTGGGCTCAGCGGCCGTCGTGGGGTGGTTCGACCTCGTTCGATTCGGTAGTATTCTCAACAATGGGCACAACTCGGATCCCAATACGGCGCTGAACTTCCCACTCCTCAGTGGTCTGCATGGACTGCTTGCGAGCCCAGGGAAGAGTATTTTCTTGTTTGCGCCCGCTGTGGTGCTCGGTGTCATCGGGACCGTCGCGTTCTTTCGAAAGCGCAGACTGTTTGCTGTGGTCGTTGTTGGGATTGTGATCGTCAATCTCCTTCTGAACGCCAAGCTGCACAACTGGCCCGGTGACGAGGCCTGGGGCCCTCGCTTCCTCGTACCGTTCGTGGGTTTGGCCGTGCTTCCTGCGGCATTTCTCTTGGTGCGATGGAACAGGATGCGATGGCTGTGGCGCAGCGCGATCATCCTGGTCGGCCTTGTCGGCGTGGGGGTTCAGCTGCTAGCCAACGCGTTCAATTACCTGGCAATAGAGCGCTCCTGGGGCGGCATTACTCCCGCCTACTACTGGAGCTTAAGCCACTCCCAGTTCGCCCTCACCGTTCGGAGTGCCCTTCGTGTTCTGAGAGGAGAGGGCCCCTACCCCGACCTCGCCAAAGCCGCTGGCACAGGTATCCCTCCGGGCCCCGTACCGCGAGTCGATCTGTGGTGGGTGCTCGCGACCGACCGCCATGTCCACGTGTACATTGTGTACGGTCTGGTTGGGCTCTTGCTGGCGTTGGCGGTAGCCAGCATGGTGCTGTTGGTGGTCCACTTCATACCTGTGCGGGCCTCGACGGGGTCGGATCACCGGGAGCCCGTGAACAGTCTGCCGGGAGTCGTGCCGTGGCAGGAGGGAATGGGGGGCAGCGGCTACGGCTAGTGCCCCGTCGCGGCAATACGTCGCGTGTCGCGATCCGTCCAGCGATTCTTGCCGTCTTGCGGGACGCGCCCGACCCAGGGTCGCTCAGCCTCGTCAACGCCATCGACCACCGAAGCCCAGGGCGAAGGCCCCTGGCGGCCCGGTGCCGGCCAGGAACCGCCGGCCTTGACCCGACGAGGGTCCAAGAGGCGTGGTCGTGATCCGGCCCCAACCCGGGTGCCGATGGTGACGGCTCCCACCAGGTCCCGGCGGGAGCTGTAGCCACAGCGCGGAAAGGGGAAACTTGCGTCGCCTGGATGTGGATCTTGCGTTGCAGACCGGGCAGGTGCCGGATCTGGACGGGTGGCGGGGCCGTGGCGAAGGGGCGGCCAATGCCAGGGTGGCGCGGAGCCCCCGGAGGTCAGAGCGTGGCGTGGTGCCCTGCAGTAGGGCGCCGCCCGTTTCCCATCCGGC
>DASQQH010000443.1:0-2061 GCA_035643555.1 Acidimicrobiales bacterium
CGATGGCCCTCGACTTCGACCTCGGCCCGGAGATCGACGCCCTCCGGGGGCGGGTACGGGAGTTCATGACCGCCGAGGTGGCCCCGGCCGAGGAGGCGGCGGCGGCCGCCGCCACCGGTGATCACCGGGCCGACCGGCGCCGGTGGGTGGCGGCGGTGACCACCCTCCGGCCACGGGCCCGGGAGCTCGGGCTGTGGCTGCCCCACATGCCCCCCGAGTGGGGGGGGATGGGCCTTGGGCCCACGGCGATGGCCGTGGTGTCCGCCGAGGCCGCCCGGACCCGGATCGGGCCGGCGGTCCTCAACTGCCAGGCCCCGGACGAGGGCAACATGCACACCCTGCTGCACTGGGCCACCCCCGAGCAGCAGGCCCGCTACCTGGGCCCCCTCTGCGAGGGCACCGCCCGCTCGTGCTTCGCCATGACCGAGCCCGACGTGGCCGGCTCCGACCCCACGCTGCTCGAGACCACCGCCGAGGCGGACGGGGAGACCTGGGTCATCAACGGCGCCAAGTGGTTCATCTCCGGTGCCCGGGGGGCCAGCTTCGCCATCGTGATGGCCCGCACCGAGACCGCTCCCGAGGTCCCCCAGGCGGCCACCTCGGCCTTCCTTGTGGACCTCCCCGCGCAGGGCTGGGAGGTGGTGCGCGACATCGAGACGATGGCCGGGAGCCACAACCACTGCGAGATCCGCATCACCGACCTGCGCCTGCCGGCCGACAGCCTCCTCGGCGGCCGCGGCCAGGGCCACCTGCTCGGCCAGGCCCGCCTCGGCCCGGCCCGCCTCGCCCACTGCATGCGCTGGATCGGCCAGGCCGAGGTGGCGTTGGACATGATGGTGGACCGGGCGCTCCATCGCCACAGCCACGGCTCCCTCCTGGCCGACAAGCAGGGGGTCCAGTGGCTCATCGCCGACTCGACGCTGGAGCTGTACCAGGCCAAGCTCATGGTCCTCCACGCCGCCTCCCGGATCGAGGGGGGCCTGCCCTTCCGGTCCGAGGTGTCGATGGCCAAGTACCACGTCGCCAACACCCTGTGGCGGGTGGTCGACCGCGCCGTCCAGGTCCACGGTGCGCTCGGCTACTCGACCGACACCCCCCTCGCCGAGCTGCTCACCCAGGCCCGGTGGGCGCGCCTGGCCGACGGCGCCGACGAGGTGCACCGGATGGCCATCGCCCGGGGGGCGATCGCCGCCCGCCGGGACACCGGGACGACCAGGGCCGCCACCGGGGACCTGCCCATCTGATGTGGGGCGCGGCCGGGACCGACCGCCCGGGCGCACCGCCAGAGGACCGTTCCGAAATCTGTCTCATCTGTCACTTTGGACGAGGACGGGTGTCGGAGCCGCCCGTTGCCGGGTGGCGGTGGCGGTCTTGTCCGGCGGGAATGGGCCGGTGCCGTCTTGACGGTTCGTCGAGGAGCACCTGGGCGAGCCCATGTACCTCGCCTCTCCCCGTCGGTTCGCCAGGAGCGGGTCCTGGCCGGTTCCCGCCCCACTGGCGTACCGATGACCTCGGCGAGGCAGGCCAGGTTTGCTGCTGGGTTCGCGTCCCGGTCGGCGACCAGGCCGCAGTGCTCGCGGTAGGTGCGCTCGGCGAGGGCCAGCTTGGCTTTCGCTGCCTTGCACCGGGAGCAGGTCCTCGACGACGGGTACCACCGGTCGGCCACCACCAGGGTCGAGCCGTACCAGGTGGTCTTGTAGCCAAGCTGGCGGCGCAGCTCGGCGGGGGCGGCGTCGAGGACGGCCCGGTTGAGGCCGGCCTTGCCTCGCCACTGCCCGGACCCTTTGGCGGTGGCGGTCATCCCGGCGACGCCCAGGTCCTTGACCACGATCGTCCCGTAGGTGGTTACCAGGGGGGTGGTGAGCTTGTGCAGTCCGTCTCTGCGGGCGGCGGCGACCTTGGCATGGGTGCGGCCCAGGCGGACCTTGGAGCGGCCCGAGGGCTTCGAGGGCGGCCGGCCCTTGGCCGGTCCCGGCGACGGGCGCACTCGCGTTGCAGGCGGGCCTGGCGGCGAGCCCACGTCGAGAGGTGCTTGGGGTTGGCCACCTCCTCGCCGGTGGA
>DASQQH010000444.1:0-5078 GCA_035643555.1 Acidimicrobiales bacterium
CCCGCGACCGCCCCGGCGCCCACTACGATCGGCCGATCGGCAGCTACCGCTCGGCCCGGTGCGTGAGGCCCCAGTGATGGTCGGTGGTGGCACGGTCGGCTGTGAGGAGGGCTCTGGCCATTCGACTCGACCAGCTCCTACGATCCGTACGCGTCCTCGAGACGGCCGGCGAGCTGGCGGCTGTCGATGTCTCATCGGTGACCTTCGACAGCCGTGAGGTACGACCCGGCGCACTGCACTGCTGCCTGCCCGGCACCCGGTTGGACGGCCACGACCTGGCGGCCGACGCGGTGGCGAGGGGTGCGGCGGCCCTGGTCGTCGAGCGCCGCCTGCCCCTGGACGTTCCCCAGGTCGTGGTGGGCCCGGGTGGGGGCCGGCCGGCCATGGCCCAGGCCGCGGCGGCCCTGTGGGGCCATCCCGGGGCGAGCCTGCGCATGGTGGGAGTCACCGGGACCAGCGGCAAGACCACGGTCACCCACCTGCTGCGGGCGGTCCTCGAGGCCCACGGGTGGCCCACGGCGGTGCTGGGGACCCTCGGGGGGACCCGGACCACACCCGAGGCGCCGGTGGTCCAGGAACTGCTCGCCCGTCATCGGGACCGGGGCGGGGCGGCGGTGGCCATGGAGGTGTCCTCCCACGCCCTCGCCCAGCACCGGGTGGACGGGATCCTCTACGACCTGGCCATCTTCACCAACCTCAGCCAGGAGCACCTGGACTACCACGGGACCATGACCGCCTACTTCGAGACCAAGGCCAGCCTGTTCAGCCCGGAGCGAGCCCGGGCCGGGCTGGTGGGCTCGGACACCCCCTGGGGCGCCCGCCTGCTGGCCGGCGCCGCCATCCCCGTGGCCCCCTACGCCCTCGCCGAGGCGGAGGAGCTGGTGCTCGAGCCGACCGCCAGCCACTTCCGGTGGCGGGGCCGCAAGGTGCGCCTCGGGCTGGGGGGCCAGTTCAACGTGGCCAACGCCGTGGCCGCGGCCCGGGCCGCCGAGCATCTCGGGGTGCCCCCCGACACGATCGTGGCGGGCCTGGAGGCCGCCGACGGCGTCCCGGGTCGGTTCGAGGCCATCGACCGGGGCCAGGGCTTCGCCGTCGTGGTGGACTACGCCCACAAGCCCGACGCCCTGGAGCAGGTGCTCAAGGCGGCGAGGCGCAGCGTGGGCCTGGGCGGGAGGGTGATCGTGGTCTTCGGCTGCGGCGGGGACCGGGACCGGGCCAAGCGTCCGGTGATGGGCGAGGTCGCCACCCGCCTCGCCGACCTGGCCGTCCTCACCTCGGACAACCCCCGCTCCGAGGACCCAGCGGCGATCATCGCCGACGTCGAGGCAGGGGTGGCCAACCGCGGGGCCCTGGTCGTCGAGGCCGACCGGGCGGCCGCCATCGCCGTCGCGGTGGGCCGGGCCCGCCCCGGGGACATGGTGGTGGTGGCGGGCAAGGGCCACGAGCGCGGGCAGGAGATCGGCTCGGAGGTCATCGACTTCGACGACCGCTTGATGGCGGCGAGGGCCCTCGAGGCACTGGCTGGCACCGAGTCGACGACGCCCCTCGGACGGACCTCGTGACCTCCCTGTTCCTCTCCGGTGCGGTCGCCCTCGTCGTCTCGGCCCTCGGCGCGCCTGGCCTCATCCGCTGGCTGCGGGGCCGGGGCATCGGCCAGCAGGTTCGTACCGACGGCCCCCAGGGCCATACGACCAAGGCGGGCACCCCCACCATGGGGGGGCTGGCGATCGTGGTGGCGGCCGGGGTGGGCTACGCCGTGGGCCACATCGGCGTCGGTGCCCCGGTGGGGCCGTCGGGGATCCTGGTCATCGGGGTCATGGTGGGGGCCGGTGCGGTGGGGGCCGTCGACGACGCCATCAAGATCGTCCGACACCGCAGCCTGGGGCTCAACAAGCGGGCCAAGCTGGGAGGCCAGATCCTGGTGGCCCTGGGGTTCGCCGTGGGGGCGCTGGCCTGGTCGGGGGTGTCGACGGACCTCTCCTTCACCAGGTTCGACTCCCTCGGGCTCAACCTGGGCCGGGTGGGATGGGCCCTGTTCGCCATGGTGGTGGTCATCGGGGCCTCCAACGCCGTCAACCTGACCGACGGCCTCGACGGCCTCGCCGCCGGCTCCGCCGCCTTCGCCTTCGGCTGCCTGGCGATCATCGGCTACTGGCAGTTCCGCCACCCGCTCATCTACGGCTCCGCCGGGCTGGGGATCGGGGTCCGCGACGCCCTGGACCTGGCCCTGGCCGCGGTGGCCATGGCCGGGGCGTGTGCGGGGTTCCTGTGGTGGAACGCCGCCCCCGCCAGGATCTTCATGGGCGATACCGGGTCCCTCGCCATCGGGGCCGCCCTGGCCGCGTTGTGCCTGCAGATGCAGCTGGACCTGCTCCTGCCGGTCATCGGCGGCCTCTTCGTGATCGTCACCCTGTCGGTGGTGGCCCAGGTGGCCAGCTTCCGGCTCTTCCACCGACGCATCTTCCGCATGGCCCCCCTCCACCACCACTTCGAGCTGTCGGGGTGGCCGGAGACGACCGTGATCATCCGGTTCTGGATCCTGGCCGCCCTGTGCACGGCCGTCGCCCTCGGCATCTTCTACGCCGACTTCATCTCCCTGGGGTTCGCACTGTGAGCGCCCTCCCCGAGCAACCGTCGCGGCGAACCGGGCACCAGGTCCGGGCGGGGCGGCGCCCCAGGGGTGACCGGAGCCGTCCCGGGGGGGCGGCCCGGAGCCGGGAGCAGGGAGGGGCGGGGCTGGCCGGGCTGGTGGAGCCGGGCGAGTCGGTGCTGGTGGTGGGGCTCGCCGTCACCGGGGCGGCGGTCGCCCGCCACCTCCTCGGTGCCGGCATCCCGGTCGTGGCCGTGGACGACCGGCCCGGCCCGGAGTGCCGGTCCCGGGCCGCCAGCCTGGGCATCCCCCTGGTGGAGGCGCCGAGTGCCCTCCGGCTGGGGGAGCTGGGCAAGACGGTGGGCCTGGTGGTGGTGAGCCCGGGGGTCCCCATCGACCACCCGGCCCTGGACCTGGCCGCCCCCGTTGTCAGCGAGGTGGAGATCGCCGGTCGGCTGGCGGCTGTGGCCGGACTGCCCCTGGTGGGGGTGACCGGCACCAACGGCAAGACCACGGTGACCACGATCGTGGCCGAGATGCTCGTCGCCTCCGGGCGGCGGGCGGTGGCCGCGGGCAACATCGGGGTCCCCCTGGTGGACGTGGTGGCGGGCGACGCGGTGGCCGGGCTGGACGTGGTCGTCGCCGAGCTGTCGTCCTTCCAGCTGGCCTTCACCGAGCGGTTCCGCCCACAGGTGGGGGTGTGGCTCAACCTGACCGAGGACCACCTGGACTGGCACAAGACCCTCGCCCACTACGAGGCGGCCAAGGCCCGGGTGTGGGCCCGCCAGGGGGCCGGGGACGTGGCGGTGGTGAACCTCGACGACCCGGTGGTGGCGGCCTGGGGCGCCGAGGCCCCGGCGGAGTGGCACCTCACCTACGGCCTGTCCCGCGGCGCCTACCACGAGGCCGACGGGTGGCTGCGGACTCCGGGCGGGGAGGGGATCATCCCCGTGGACGAGCTGTGGCGGGCCCTGCCCCACGACCGTTCCAACGCCCTGGCCGCCTGCGCCGCCGCCCTGGCCGCCGGCGCCGACCTGCCCGCGTGCCGCCGCGTGCTGTCCACCTTCGGTGGGCTCCACCACCGCATCGAGCTGGTGGGCGAAGCTGGGGGGGTGCGGTGGCTGGACGACTCCAAGGCGACCACCCCGGCGTCGGTCGCCGCCGCCCTGGCGGGGTTCTCGTCGGTGGTACTGATCGCCGGGGGGCGAAACAAGGGCCTGCACCTCGGAGGCCTCGGCGCCCACGCCGACCGGGTGCGGGCGGTGGTGGCGATCGGGGAGGCCGCCCCCGAGGTGGAGCAGGCCTTCGCCGGCACCGGGGCCTCGGTGGCGAGGGCGGCCTCGATGGCCGAGGCGGTCGACGCCGCCGACCGGGTGGCCCGCTCCGGAGACGTGGTGCTGCTGTCGCCGGGGTGCGCGTCCTTCGACTGGTACAACTCCTACGCCGAGCGGGGGCGGGACTTCGCCCGGGAGGTGCGCCGGCGCCTGCGGGGCCGGAGGGGGGGATGAGACAGCGCCAGCGGCCCCCCGCCGGCGGACGGGGCCAGCAGGGACGCCAGGGGGGTCTCTCGGTGGTGGCGGGGGGCGCTGGAGCAGGGTCGCTGGCGGCCCGGCTGGGCCGCCTGGGCGACCGGGGAGGCCGACGCGGGGGATCGCAGGCCGGGTCGCCGGGCAGCTGGTCGTCGAACCCGGTGCTCCTGGCGGCGCTGGTGTCGGTGCTGTGTGTCATCGGCCTCGTCATGGTCCTGTCCGCCTCGTCGGTGGAGTCCCTCAGCCAGCACGGGTCGTCCTGGTACGTGTTCGAGCACCAGGTCGTGTGGGAGGCCCTCGGCACGGCGCTGCTCGTCGCCGCCTCCCGGGCCGACTACCACCGCTACCGACGCCTGGCCGTCCCCTTCCTCCTGATCTGCCTGGTGCTGCTGGTGGCGGTGCTGGCGCCCAGCCTGGGCAAGACGGTGAGCGGCTCGACCCGCTGGTTGGGGGTGGGGCCGCTGCGGCTCCAGCCCTCGGAGCTGGCCAAGGCGGCGCTGGTGCTCTTCGGCGCCGACGTTCTCGCCCGGCGGACCGGGCGGGACCAGCGGTGGGGCCCGGCGGTGCGACCGGTGCTGATCGTCACCGCGGTCATCGCGCTGTTGGTCCTGGCCCAGCCGGACATGGGGACCGCCCTGATCCTCGGGGCCATCGCCATGGGGCTGCTGTGCGCCGCCGGCGCGCCCAAGCGGGTGATCGGTGGTGTGATCGGGGTGGGGGTGGCGGCGGGGTTCCTGGTGGCGGTGGCCAAGCCCTACCGCCGCGCCCGCCTGCTGTCGTTCCTCGACCCCTGGGTCCACCGGCACAACAGCGGCTACCAGGTGGTGCAGTCGCTCGTGGGGTTCGCCAACGGCCACCTGTTCGGGGTGGGGCTGGGCGCCAGCCGGGCCAAGTGGGGGTTCCTCCCCAACGCCCACACGGACTTTATCTTCACCATCATCGGCGAGGAGCTGGGCCTG
>DASQQH010000445.1:0-2997 GCA_035643555.1 Acidimicrobiales bacterium
CCTCGTGGCGGCCCACGGGCACATGATGTTCCTGGGCTTCGATCTCGGGAAGACGGCCATCCACGCCGGGGGCGGCTTCCTGCACTCGCTGCCCTACTGGCTCCTGATCGCCGTCTGCATCGGGCTGCAGTACCTGCAGATGCGCCAGATGACCAGCCGGACCCCCCAGCAGCAGGAGGGGACGGCAGCCCAGATGCAGAAGTTCCAGAAGTTCATGCCCCTGTTCTTCGGGATCATCTACATCGAGATCCCGGCGGGTGTCAATATCTATTTCCTGGTGTCCAGCCTGTTCCGCCTCGGCCAGCAGGAGCTGATGTTCCGCTACGACCCCCAGATCAAGGGGCAGCTGGCGACCACGAAGAAGGACGGCAAGGTCATCGAGGTGACCGAACGTCCGAGCAAGGCCGCCTCGTCCCGGGACGGGACGGGACAGGAGACCCCCGGCGGGCTGCGGGGGACCCTGCGGGCGGCCCGGTCGGGGCTGCGGGAGCTCGGGAGCGGCGCCGGTGGCGGTGGCGGCGCCGAGGACCAGGGCAGCTGGGGCCGGGCCCGGGGGACCACGTCCCGGGAGGATGCCGGCGCCGGGCGGCCCCGAGGAGACGGTGGCTCCCGCGGGGGGTCGAACCGACCGGCGTCCACCGCCCGGGGGGAGGGCAACGGCGCCGGGGGCTCCCGGCGCGCCCGCGGTGAGGGTCAGGCGTCCCGGGGCGCCGGGGGTGGTGGTCGCACCGGCAGCCAGGGGGGGCGCAGCGGGACGGGGCGTTCCTCGACGGAGCGCAAGGGGTCGTCGTCCAACGGGGGCCAGCGTCGTTCCCGGGACCAGGAGGTGGCGGGGGTTCGGGGCGCCGGTGGCGACCAGCGGGGCCGTTCGTCCGGCGGGAAGGGCACCGGCTCGGAGACCGGCGACAAGGGCAGCGGGAGCAACCGGTCCCAGAACCGGTCCCGGTCCAAGCGGCCCCGGCGCCCCCGCTAGGGACGGTGGCCCTGGTCGCCGACGTGGTGGAAGGCCCGGGAACGGCGGCGGCGCCCGTCGTGCACCGGGCACGATGTGAGGAAGGGGAACGGCGCCCTCCGCGCGGGGGCGGCGTCGGGAACGGGGGACCGTCCAGGCGGGGGCGAGCGATGGCTGGTAGCACATGGAGTGGGTAGAGACAACAGGAAAGACGCTCGAGGAGGCGGAGCAGGCCGCCCTGGAACAGCTGGGCGTGAGCCGGGACGACGCCGAGATCTCCGTCATCGCCGAGCCCAAACCCGGCCTGTTCGGCCGTATGCGCAGCGAAGCCAGGGTGCGGGCCAGGGTGCGCCCGGCCAGGCCGCGCCCCAAGGAGGAGCGCCGGGAGCGCCAGCGGCGATCGAACGGACAGCGGGGTGCCGGCGAGGGGGGCCAGACCGACGGGCGTGACGGACAGGAGGACGACGTGGGGAGCGTGAGCGAGCGGGGCCAGGGGGCCGAGGAGCCCCAGGCGGGGACTGGGCAGGTGTCCCTGGCCGAACAGGGGGAGGTCGCCCGTCGATTCCTGGTGGGGGTGCTCGAGCAGTTCGGCTACGAGGGGACCGTGGGGACCCGGACCCTGGACGACGACGACCTGATCGAGGTGGCGGTCGACGGCGAGGGCCTGGCGCTGCTGATCGGGCCCCGGGGAGCGACGGTGGACGCCCTCCAGGACCTGACCCGGACGGTGATCCAGCGTCGGACCGGCGCCGCCCAGGGGCGGGTGGTGGTGGACGTCGCCGGGTACCGGCGGAAGCGCCGGTCGGCGCTCGAGCGGTTCACCCGCGAGGTCGCTGACGAGGTCGTCCGGAGCGGCCGGGCGCAGGAGCTCGAGCCGATGACGCCGCCGGACCGCAAGGTCGTGCACGACACGGCGAACGGGATCGCCGGCGTGACCACGCGCTCGGACGGTGAGGAGCCTCGGCGGCGCGTGATCGTCCAGCCGGGCTGAGCGGCCACGGGGCGGTCACCTGCCAGCTCCGGGAGCGGGGGGATGATCGAGCCGGGCGGTGAGCGGGCCCCCGAGCTGGGCCGGCTCCGGCCGGTGCTGCTCCGGGCCCAGGAACGGGGGCTGGTGGGCCCCGGGCCGGTGGCGGCGCACGTGCACCACGCGGAGGCCTTCGCCGCGACCGTGGTGGCGGCGGGGGTGGCGACCGGGGCGGTGGTGGATCTCGGCAGCGGTGGCGGCGTGCCCGGGTTGGTGCTGGCGCTCCTGTGGCCATGGGCACGGGTGGTGCTCCTGGAGACGGCCCGTCGGCGGACGGCCTTTCTTGCTGAGGCGGTCGAGGAGTTGGAGCTGGTGGCCCGGGTGGCGGTCCTGGAGGGTCGGGCCGAGGAGATCGGGCGGGACCCCGTGTGGCGCGAGCGGCAGGGCCTGGTGGTGGCCCGTGCGTTCGGGTCCCCGGCGGTGACCGCGGAGTGCGGGGCCCCGCTGGTGGCGGTGGGTGGAGCGCTCGTGGTATCGGAGCCGCCGGCGGGCGGTGGTGGCGAGCCCGTCGGGGAGGGACGGTGGCCGGCGTCGGCGCTGGCCCCGCTGGGGCTGGTGCCGCGTCCCCGCGTCGTGCACCAGGGTCGGTCGTTCCGGGTGCTGGACAAGGTGGGAGGGTGTGAGGACCGGTTCCCGAGGCGGACCGGGGTACCGGGGAAGCGCCCGCTGTTCCCGACCCGGGAGGGGTAGCCGGAGCGGACGCCAGCCCGGCGCCGGTGGTGGGCGGCGAGGGGTTCCACGTGGAACACTGGGAGCGCGGCGGCGACCGCCCACGGGCAGGCCGTGATCGATCGCCCGGCGAGCGTGGCCGGAGAGGAGGCCGTCGGCCGGAGGGACCACCGGGACCCCTGGGCGGAGCGGTGAGGTTCCACGTGGAACACTGGGTGTGCCGCCGTGGCGCCCCCGGGTCGAGCGGCGGTCGGGCGGGACTGCCGGCCCGCGCCGGGCGGCGCCGACCAGGGGAGCCAGCACCCGGGCGGGCCGGAGATGATGTTCCACGTGGAACACGACAGGGAGG
>DASQQH010000446.1:0-6854 GCA_035643555.1 Acidimicrobiales bacterium
GGCCGACGACGGCCTGGGGGAGGTCTTCGCCGCCCTTGACCGCCAGCGTGGCGACGTCCTGGTCGCCTTCGGCTGGGCGATGGCGGAGGATCTGGCCAGCGGGCGTCTCGGTAACCAGCCCTGATGCCCGTCGCCCCCGTCGGCCGGCGATGTTGGCGACCGGCGTCGGCCTGGTGGTGACCGGGGCCGGCCGGGTGCCTCCGTTGCCGACGTCTGCGTCACCCCGGCGACCGAGGGTCCCATGAGCCCCCCCGGCCCAGGGGCAGGGTCACCATGAAGCTGGGCCTGGTCCTCGGTGCCGGTGGTCTCGTCGGCATGGCGTACCATGTCGGGGCGCTGCACGCCCTGGAGGTGGAGGCCGGGCTGACGCCGGGGGACGCGGACCTGATCGTGGGCACCAGCGCCGGGAGCATCGTCGGCGCCTACCTTCGCGCGGGCTGGTCGATGTCGGACCTCTGGTCGCGGGCGCTCAACCCGCCGGACACCTGGGAGGAGGACGACGCCGGGCACGGCGCCGGCGGTGACGCCCCCGGCAGGGACCCCCTCAGGCTCGGGCCGGTCGACCCCGCACGGGTGGTGGCGGGGATCCCCCCCGTGCTGGTCCCCTCGTTCACCTCCCCCTGTCAGCAGGCGCGACGCTTCCTGGGCTCGGCGTGGGTGCTGACCCGGGTGGCGCTGCGGGTGCCGTTGCCCCCCCTGCCCCGGGTGCTGCGGCGCACCTTCCCGGGGGGGCTGTTCGACCTGGGGGCGAGCAGGACCCGCCTGGAGACCGAGCTCCCCGAGTCGTGGCCGGCGGCCCCCCTGTGGCTGTGCACCTTCGACATCGTCAGCGAGCGTCGGGTGGTCCTGGGCCAGGAGGACGGCCCGGCGGTCACCCTCCCCCGGGGCGTCCGGGCATCCTGTGCCATCCCCGGGCTCTACCCGCCGGTCCGGGTGGGTCGACGGGTGCTGGTGGACGGGGGCTCCTGGTCCTGCACCAACCTGGACCTGGCCGGCGAGGACGGCTGCGACCTCATCCTGGGGATCGCCCCCCTGGCCTTCGACACCGCAGAGCCCCCCGGGCTGGGGAGCCAGCTGGCGCGCCGGTGGCCCGCCCGGTCGCTGTCCCAGGAGACGGCGGGAGCCCGCCGGCGGGGCGCCGAGGTGCTGCTGGTGCGCCCCACCGGCGCCGAGGTGCGGGCACATGGGGTCAACCTCATGCGGCGGGACGGCCTGGACCGCATCGCCAGCGCCGCCTACGAGTCGACGGCCCGGCTCCTCGCCACGGACCGCTTCAAGTCGACCCTGGGGGATCTGGGTCCCCGGCGGGAGGGCGGCAGCGAGGCCGGGACCCCACCAGCCCGCTGCGGGTGAGCGGCCCGGCGCCGCTGGCAGCTACGGGCCGGCGGGCAGCAGGGCGGCGACGGTCTTGTGGCACTGACCCCCCTCGGGGCCGGACAGCGCCATGAGGACGTAGCGGACGCGGTAGCCGAGGACCGAGGTGAGCGCCTCGGCGGGCAGTCGGGCCCGGTCGCTGTCCAGGACCAGCGCCGTGGCCTCGGGGTCGGTCAGGGGGAAGACGTGGTCCAGGTTGGCCCACTCGAAGCGGGCCCGGACCCCGCCGTCCTCGTCGACCACGACCTGGGGGCCCCGGGTGGGGATGATCAGGGCGAGCGAGGGGTGGGTGCCGGGGACCTCCCAGTAGGCGATGGCCGGTCCGGGGAAGCCCAGCAGGGGCAGGTGCGACGGCGCCTGGAGGTGCTCCAGATACCGGCGCACCAGGCCCCGGCGCAGCCGGCGCCCCGGCTCGGGGGGGGCCTGGAAGGCCACCGCCTCGGGGCAGGCCGGGTCGGGGGGGACGTCCTCCTCGGCGATGACCGCGGTCGCCACCTCGTAGCGGCCCAGGGGCGCCTCATCGTCGCCGGGAGCCCAGTGGCTGCGGACGAGGGCCCCGGAGGCCAGGTCCACACCCGTACAGTGCCCGGGGCCGGCGACCAGGACCAGGAGGCGGAGGGGGGCGCCAGGCTCGGTCGTGCGGGTGGGCGGAAGTTCCGAGAGAGCGGTGACCACGAGCGCCTATCTTGCCCTACCGCGGGGCCGCCGTGGGGGACCCCTGTGCCCCGGCTGGGCGGTGGCGAGCCCCCCATCGGCACGCATCGGGCGCCGCCCGGGATGGGCACCGACCTCCGCTTGGTGGCGTGAGCCGGCCGTGGCCCCCACGCCCGCCGTCGGGGCCGTGCGACGCCGGGGAGCCCCGGGTCCCGGGGAGGGACACCCCGGGACCCCGTCGATCAGGCGGCGTCGAGCTGGCTTGCCAACTCGCCCGGGGTCCGGGCGGGAGGCCCGCAGGTGTACTGGCGGCACACGTAGGCCGCCCCGGCGGGGCGGGCCTCCCACAGGGGGGAGGGGTAGGGCTCGCCCCAGGCAAGCACGGTCCCCGGCAGCCATCGCTGCTGGACCACCCTGACCAGCTCGTCCTGGTCGCCCACCACCGCCACCTCGGTGATCCCGGCCTGGGCCAGGTCCACCGCCTGGAGGGCATGGGCCACGGCCAGGGGCTGCGCTGCCAGGACGGGCCCCAGCAGGCGCAGGAGGGTCAGGGCCGTGTCGGTGTAGCGGCGCTCGCCCGTGAGGGCCCCCAGGCGGGTGAGCGCCACCGCCGCGACCGATCCTGCCGAGGGCGTGGCGCCGTCGGTGACGTCCTTGGCGCGCACGATCAGGCGCTCCGCGTCGTCCCCGGTGGTGAACAGCCCTCCCTCCTGGTCGTCCCAGAACAGGGCCAGGAGGGCGTCCGCGGTCTCCCCGGCCAGGGTGATCCACCGGGCCTGGCCGGTCAGCTCCGCCAGCCTGGTGAAGGCCTCGATCAGCCAGGCGTAGTCGGCGGCGTAGGCCAGGTGGCGGGCCCTGCCCCCCTGCCAGGAGCGGAGCCACCGCCCGTCGTCCCGGCGCAGGGAGTGGAGGAGGAACTCGCCCAGGCGCACCGCCGCGGCCCGCCAGTCCTCCCGGCCCGTGGCGGCGGCAGCCTCGGCGAGGGTCGCCAGGAACATGGCGTTCCACTCGGTGAGGACCTTGTCGTCCCGGCCGGGTCGGACCCTGGTGGCCCGAGCGGCCGCCAGCAGGCGGCGGGCCTCCTCGATCTCGGGGGGCCGCAGCAGCGCCCCCCGCTCGGTCCGGTGGAGGATGGTGGTGCCGCCCTCGAAGTTGCCCTCGGGGGTGACCCCCCACCAGGCCATGGCCGCCTCGGCGAGGTCCGGGCCGACCGCGGCGGCCACCTGCTCGGGCCGCCAGACGTAGAAGCGGCCCTCCTGGCCCTCGGAGTCGGCATCCTCTGCCGAGCACAGCCCGCCCTCGGGGGTCGCCAGATCCCCCAGCACGTAGGAGATGGTCTCGTCGACCACCTGGCCCCACCGGGGCTCACCGGTGAGCTGCCAGGCGTGCAGGTACACCCGGGCCAGCCCCGCCTGGTCGTAGAGCATCTTCTCGAAGTGGGGGACCGTCCAGGAGGCGTCGACCGAGTAGCGGGCGAACCCCCCGCCCAGGTGGTCATAGATCCCACCCGATGCCATGGCGTCCAGGGTCGTGGTGAGGATGGCGAGGGAGCCCGGGTCCCCGTGGCGGAGGTGGGTGCGGGCCACCACCTCGAGCAGGCCGGGCTGGGGGAACTTCGGGGCGCCGCCGAAGCCCCCGGCACGGTCGTCGTGGGCGCCCTGGAGGCTCGAGAACGCCCGGTCCAGCAGCTCCTCGGCGTCGACCCCTCCGAACTCGGGGGTCCCCGGCTCGGCGACCTCGGGGGCCACCGGCCCGCTCTCGGGGGGCGTGCCGTCGCCGCTCGGGGCCTCCCCGCCGTTGGTCCCCGGAATCCTGGTTCTGGCGTCGATGGTCCGGGACAGGGCCGCCGCCTGGTCCAGGACCTCGGGACGGCGGTCCCGCCAGGCGGTGTCCACGGCCTGCAGGACGGCGGTGAAGGTTGGCAGGCCCCGCACCTCGTGGCGGGGGAAGTAGGTGCCGCCGAAGAAGGGGCGTCCGTCGGGGGTGAGGAACACGGTCATGGGCCAGCCGCCCTGGCCCGTCAGGGCCTGGACCGCCTCCATGTACACCCCGTCGACGTCGGGCCGCTCCTCGCGGTCGACCTTGACCGAGACGAAGCGCTCGTTCAGGAGCGCCGCGGTGGCCTCGTCCTCGAAGGACTCGTGCGCCATGACGTGGCACCAGTGGCAGGCCGAATAGCCCACCGACAGCAGGACCGGGCAGTCCCGCTCCCGGGCGGCGTTGAAGGCCGTCTCCCCCCAGGGGTACCAGTCCACCGGGTTGTCCCGGTGCTGGCGGAGGTAGGGGCTGGTCTCGTCGGCCAGATGGTTCACTGGTCGTCCTCCACCGGACCCAGCGTAGGGTGAGGCCCATGGAGATCAGGCTGGACGGGAAGGTGGCGCTGGTGACCGGTGCCTCGCGGGGGATCGGGCGGGCGATCGCCACGGCGTTCGCCGACGCTGGGGCCGCGGTCCTGATCTCCTCCCGCAAGCCCGACGCCCTGGCCGAGGCCGCCCAGGGGATGCCCGGCCGGGTGAGCTGGTACGAGGCCAACGCGGGCGACCCGGCCGCCGCCGAGGCCTGCGTGGCCGCCGCCGTCGACCGCCTCGGGGGGCTCGACATCCTGGTCAACAACGCGGCCACCAACCCCTACCTGGGGCCGCTGATGGGCCTGGACGAGTCCCGGGCCGCCAAGACGGTCCAGGTGAACCAGCAGGCGGTGGTGACCTGGACCCAGGCCGCCTGGAAGGCGTCGATGGCCGAGCGGGGCGGGGCGGTGGTCAACATGGCCTCGATCGGGGGCATGTCCGTCGAGCCCGGCATCGGGTGGTACAACGTGACCAAGGCCGCCGTGATCCAGCTCACCCGGCAGCTGGCGGGCGAGCTGGCCCCGGGCGTGCGGGTGAACGCCCTGGCGCCGGGCCTGGTCAAGACCGACATGGCCCGCGCCCTGTGGGAGCCGAACGAGGAGACGATCGCCGGTCACCTGCCACTGGGTCGCCTCGGGGAGCCCGAGGACGTGGCCCGGGCCGCCCTGTTCCTCGCCTCCGACGCCGCCTCCTGGATCACGGGCCACACCCTGGTCGTCGACGGCGGGGCCATGGTGGGCTTCCGCGGCGGCACCGAGTGAGCCCCGGGTCCGGGCGACCGGTCGTCCCCGCCCCCCGCTGACCCCACGGGCGACGCGTGGTCGACAGACCTGGCGGGAGGAACGGGCGGCACCCCGGGGCGCCGCGGCGGGGGCGTGGCTGCTCACCGCCCGACCGGGAGGGCCCGGGCCGTGGTCGCCGGCGGGGACGCCGCCCCCAGGTGAGGTCGACCGACGGCGTCGTGTCGGTGTCCCGACGGCGACGAGGTCGGCCCAGCGGCCCGGGGTCGTCCACGTCGAGGCCCGGCGGTGCGAGAGGAGGAGCGAGGTGGCGGTGACCGTGGACAGCCGGGCGGACTTCACCCTGGAGGCCCTCAGGCGGGTCACCGTGGACGGCGAGGGGGTGGTGGTGGGCGACGCCGCCCACCGGACCATGGCCCGGGCCCGCGCCGGCTTCGAGGAGCTGCTCGATTCGGATCCGGAGGCGTCGGTCTACGGGGTGACGACCCGGCCGGGCGTGGAGGTCGCCACGCCGGTGCCTCCGGACGAGCGGGCGAGCTACGCGCGCAGCTTCCGGGGCACCCCCCGGGGCTTCGGCCGCTGCCACCTGGATGACCGGGTCGTCCGGGGGATCGTCTTCGCCCGCCTCTGTGACTTCGTGGCAGGGGCGGCCAAGGTGCGCCCGGTGCTCGCCGAGCGGGTGGCGTCGCTCCTGGGACACCCCATGCCCGCGGTCCCCCTCGACGGCCAGGAGGGCGCCGGCGAGATCCTGCCGATGATGCACGTCATGGCCGGGGTCCCCGCCGACGACCTGGTCGAGGGCGAGGGGATGGCCCTGGTGAACGGCTCCCCGTGCTCGGCGGCCCTGGTGGGCGACACCGCCCTCCACGCCCGCAACCGCCTGGAGCTCGCCGAGTCGGTGTTCGCCCTGGCCATCGAGGGCCTCCGGGCCCCCCTGGAGGCCTACGACGAGGCCCTGGCGTCCCTGTGGGGCGACGACGACGAGGCCGCGGCCCTGCGGGCGCTGGGCCAGCACCTGGAGGGCGCCGACCCCGGCGGCCGCCTCGCCCACCAGGCGCCGGTGAGCTACCGGATCCTGCCCCGGGTGGTGGGCCAGGCCCATCACCAGGTGGGAACGGTGGAGCGGGTGGCTGGGACCTCCCTCGCCTCGGTCACCGGCAACCCCGTGTACCTGGCCCCCGACGGGGACCACCCCCTCGGCCGGGTCCTCTCCGCCGGCGGCTATCACAACGCCGCCGCCACCTCGGCGCTCTCCGCGCTCTGCGCCGTCTGGGCCGACCTGGCGTTGCTCGCCCACCGCCAGGTGCTCGCCATGCACGCCGAGGGCTCCGGGCTGCCCCACCTGCTGGCGCCGCCGGGCTTCCGGGCGGGGGCGTCGGGCGGGGCCACCAACCTGTTCGGCTGGGTGGCCACCGGGCTGGTGGAGGAGGCCAGGGCCGCGGCGGCGCCGACCCTGCTGCCAGCGACCGGCAACGACCCCCAGAACGACGTGGCCTCGCCCACCTTCGCCGCCTACCGCAAGGAGCGACGGGCCGCCGAGTGCCTCGACGGCGTGCTGGCCATCCTGGCCCTCACCTCGAGCCAGGCCCTGTTCGTCACCGGACGCCGGCCGGCGCCGCCCCTGACCCGGTTCCTGGCGTGGGTCCGGGGGGTGTTCCCGCCCGTGGAGAGCCAGCGGGCCGACCAGGACCTCGAGGTGGCCCGACTCGCCGACCTCCTGGGCCGGGGGGCGCTGACC
>DASQQH010000447.1:0-10636 GCA_035643555.1 Acidimicrobiales bacterium
ACCCCGAGGGCCACGCCCAGCTGGGCGTGGTGGTGGGGGATGACGGGCCTGACGCCGGGGGTGACCGCCCCCTGTTCTTCCACCCCGACGAGGTGGAGGTCCTCGGCCCACCCACCGCGACGGAGGACGCGGCCCCGGACGCCCGTCGGGTGCTCGTCGCCGGGATCGGCAACATCTTCCTCTCCGACGACGGCTTCGGCTCCGAGGTGGCCCGGCGCCTGCAGCGCGCCTCCCTGCCCGAGGGGGTGGAGGTGGCCGACGTGGGCATCGGCGGCGTCCACCTCGCCTACGACCTGCTCGAGGCGCCGGCGGCCACGATCCTGGTGGACGCCATGGCCCGGGGCGGGCCGCCGGGCACCCTGTACGTGATCGAGCCCGACCTGGAGGACCCCGGGGCCGTCCTGGGGCCGGGGGCCGGGGCCCCCGACGCCCACGGGATGGACCCGACCGCCACCTTCGCCCTGCTCCGACGGCTGGGGGGCACCCCGGGGCGGGTCCTGCTGGTGGCCTGCGAGCCGGCGTGCCTGGACGAGGGGCTCGGGCTGTCCCCGCCGGTGGCGGCGGCCGTCGAGGAGGCCGCGGCCCTGGTCACCCGGCTGGCCGGCGAGGAGGCGGCCCCCGGGCCGCCGGGACCGCCCCCCGCAGGGGGCCCGACCCGAGCGAGGAGGTGACGCCCGTGCGCGCCAAAATGTTCAAGTTCGCCCTGCTGTCCGGCGTGGTGGCCCTGATCGTGGTCTCCTGGCCCGACATCGCCCGCTACCTCAAGATCCGGAGCATGTAGGCGTGGCCGGGAGCCGGGTCCGTCCCCCGGGAGCAGGGGGAGGTGGGCCGGATGCATGAGCTGGGCCTGTGCGAGGCCGTGCTCGCCGCCACCCGCCAGCGCGCCGCCGGCCGCCCGGTCGCCGGCGTCCGGGTCCGGGTCGGGGCGTTCCAGGCCGTGGACGCCGCCGCCTTCGGGCAGGGGTTCGCCCTGGTGGCCACCGGCACCGAGGCCGAGGGGGCCCACCTCGACCTGGTCGTGGTGCCCGCCCAGGTGCGCTGTCGGGCCTGTGGGACCGAGACCCACACGGCCGATCCCCTGGTCCTGTGCCCGGGCTGCGGCGCCCCGGACCTGGACACCGAGGGCGGGGACGACCTCGTCCTCGAGTCCCTCACCTACGCCCCTGACCCCGGGGCGGGCGACCCGTCGCGGCCGTCCCCGACCGGGGCGGGAGCGCCCGACGCCGGGTCATCCGGCTCGTAGGAAGGAGCAGCCAGATGTGCCTCGGCATCCCGGGCCAGGTGGTGGAGCGGTCCCCGACCCATCCCGACCTGGCAACGGTGGACGTCTGCGGGGTCCGCCGGACCGTAAACGTGGGGCTGGTCACCGACGAGGGCCTGGAGCCGGGCGAGTGGATCCTGATCCACGTCGGGTTCGCCCTGTCCAAGATCGACGAGGACGAGGCCCGGGCCTCCCTCGAGTTCCTGGAGGGCATGGGCCAGGCCTACGCCGACGAGCTGGCCGCCCTGGCCCAGTCGAAGATCACCTGAGGAGGCCCGATGCGCTTCGTCGACGAGTACCGGGACGCCTCCACGGCCAGGGCGGTGGCCACCCAGATCGCCGCCCTGTGCGAGCCGGGGCGGCGGTACAAGTTCATGGAGGTGTGCGGAGGCCATACCCACACCATCTACAAGCACGGCCTCGAGGACTACCTGCCCGAGACCGTGTCCCTGGTGCACGGCCCGGGGTGCCCGGTGTGTGTCATCCCCATGGGGCGGGTGGACGACGCCATCGCCATCGCCCGGCGCCCGGAGGTGATCATGACCTCGTTCGGGGACATGATGCGGGTCCCGGGCGGGAACGGCTCGTTCCTCGACGCCAAGGCGGCCGGCGCCGACATCCGCATGGTCTACTCCCCCCTCGACGCCCTGGCGGTGGCCAGGGCCAACCCGGACCGCGAGGTCGTCTTCCTCGGCATCGGCTTCGAGACCACCGCCCCCTCGACGGCCATGACCGTGCTCCGGGCCGAGGCCGAGGGTGTGGCCAACTTCTCGGTGTTCTGCAACCACGTCACGATCATCCCGGCCATCAAGGCCATCCTGGACTCCCCTGACCTGCGCCTGGACGGGTTCCTCGGCCCGGGGCACGTCTCCACGGTCATCGGCTGCCGCCCCTACCGGTTCATCGCCGCCGAGCACCGAAAGCCCCTGGTCGTGGCCGGGTTCGAGCCACTGGACATCCTCCAGTCGGTCTACCTGCTCCTCCGCCAGCTGGCAGAGGGCCGCTGCGAGGTGGAGAACCAGTACACGAGGGTGGTGCCCTGGGAGGGCAACCTCGCCGCCCTCCGGGCCGTCAACCAGGTGATGGAGCTCCGCCCCCACTTCGAGTGGCGGGGGCTGGGGTTCATCTCCCACTCCGCCCTGCGCATGCGGGCCGCCTACACCGCCTTCGACGCCGAGGCCCGCTTCGCCATCCCCGGGGTCCGGATCGCCGACCCCAAGGCCTGCCAGTGCGGCGAGGTCCTCAAAGGGGTCCTCAAGCCCTGGGAATGCAAGGTCTTCGGCACCGCCTGCACGCCCGAGACCCCCATCGGCACCTGCATGGTGTCCTCGGAGGGGGCCTGCGCCGCCTACTACAACTTCGGGCGCTTCACCCGGGTGCGCCTCCGGGAGGCGACCGGCGCATGACCATCCCCTCCCCCCACGCCGGCGTCGGGGACCACGCCGAGGAGCCCGCCCCGGGCACCGACCACCCCAGCCGGGAGCAGCAGGTCCTCCAGCGCATCGAGCGTGCCAGGCGGCGCAAGGCCAGGGTCACCGAAGAGCGCATCACCCTGGCCCACGGCTCGGGGGGGAAGGCCACCCACTCCCTGATCGAGGCGGTCTTCCTGGAGGCCTTCGCCAACCCCTACCTGGAGCCCCTGGAGGACCAGGCCCTGGCCACCATCGACCGCACCCGCCTGGCGTTCACCACCGACTCCTTCGTCGTCTCCCCCCTGTTCTTCCCCGGCGGGGACATCGGGGACCTGGCGGTCAACGGCACGGTCAACGACCTGGCCGTCGCCGGGGCCCGGCCCCTGTACCTCTCGGCGTCGTTCATCCTGGAGGAGGGGCTTCCCGTCGCCGACCTCACCCGGATCACCTCCTCCATGGCCGCCGCGGCGACGGCGGCCGGGGTGACGGTGGTGACCGGGGACACCAAGGTGGTGGGCCGGGGCAAGGGCGACGGGTGCTACATCACCACCGCCGGGGTGGGGGTGATGGAGACCGACCGCACCCTGGGGGCCGGGGCCGCCCGCCCGGGGGACGTGGTCCTGGTCTCGGGGCCCATCGGGGACCACGGGGTGACGATCATGCTGGCCCGGGGGGAGCTCGGCATCACCGCCGACATCGCCTCCGACACGGCTCCCCTCACCGGGGCCGTGGGGGCGCTGCTGGCGGCCGCCCCGGGGGTGCGCTCCATCCGGGACGCCACCCGGGGCGGGGTGGCCACGGTCGTCAACGAGATCGCCCAGGCCTCCCAGGTGGCCGTGGTCCTCGACGAGGCCGCCGTCCCGGTCCGGGCCGAGGTCACCGGCGCCTGCGAGATCCTCGGCATCGATCCCCTGTACGTGGCCTGTGAGGGGCGCTTCGTGGCGGTCGTGGCGCCCGAGGACGCCGACGCGGCGGTGACCGCCCTCGCCGCCCACCCCCTGGGCGCCGGGGCCGAGGTCATCGGCCGGGTGGCCGAGGACCCACCCGGGCTCGTGCTGCTCAAGACCGCCTTCGGCGGGACCCGCATCGTCGACATGCTGGTCGGCGACCCCCTCCCCCGCATCTGCTGAGCTCAGGTCGGGCCCTGGGCGCCGGCGAGGCGTCCCCCGGCGACGGCCACCTGGCCCAGGGCGATCCCCCCGTCGTTGGGGGGCACCCGGGCATGGGTCAGCACCCGGAACCCCGCCCGTCGCAGGCCGCCTGCGACGCGGCCGCCCAGCAGCGAGTTCTGGAAGACGCCCCCGGACAGGGCGGCGGTCGACAGGGCGGTCCGGTCCCGGAGGACCTCGCACACCGCCACCACGGCGTCGGCCAGCCCGTTGTGGAACCGGGCGGCCACCGTGGACACGGGGGTGCCCCCGGCCAGATCCTCGACCACCGCCCGCACCAGGTCGGTGCCCTGGACCACCACCGGCGCCTCCCGTCGGACCCCGACCGGGTAGGCGCCCGGCTCCCGCGGGTCGGCCGCCTGCTCGAGGCAGACGGCGGCCTGGCCCTCGTAGGTGACCTGGTCCCGAACCGAGCAGATCGCCGACACGGCGTCGAACAGCCGCCCCACGCTCGAGGTGAGGGGGCTGTTCACCCCCCTGCGGGCCATGGCCAGGACCACCTCCCACCGCTCCCGGTGGCGCTGGCGAACCGCCAGGTCAGAGGGGAGCGCCTCACCGTAGGCGGCGGCCAGCCAGGACGCCGCCATCCGCCAGGGCTCGGTGATCGCCGCGGTCCCCCCCGGCATGGGCACCGTCTCCAGGTGGCCGTCCCGGTCGAAGCCCACCAGGTCGGCGACGAGGAACTCGCCGCCCCACAGGGTCCCGTCGGCACCGTAGCCCAGGCCGTCGAAGACCACCCCGATCGCCGGGCCCTCCTCGCCGTTGTCGGCCAGGCAGGAGGCCAGGTGGGCGTGGTGGTGCTGGACCCCCATGAGGCGCAGGCGGGGGTCGTCGACCGCCTGCTCCCGGGCCCACTTGGTGGACAGGTACTCCGGGTGGAGGTCGTGGGCCAAGACGGCGGGATGGAGGTCGAAGAGCCGCTCGAACTGCTCGATCCCCTCCCGGTAGGCGCGGAGGGTCTCCCAGCCCTCCAGGTCGCCGATGTGGTGGGACACAAAGGCCCGGTGCCCGGCGGCGAGGCAGAACGTGGCCTTCGCCTCGGCGCCCACGCCGAGCACCGGGATGGGGATGTCGGCCGCCAGATGCAGCGGCATGGGGGCATACCCCCGGGACCGCCGCAGGGGGACCTCGCCGCCCCCCCGCACCGCCACCACCGAGTCGTCGACCCGGGTGTGGATGGCCCGGTCGTGCACCAGGAAGGCGTCGGCGATCGGCGCCAGGCGCTCGAGGGCCTCGTCGTCCCGGTAGGCAATGGGCTCGTCGGAGCGGTTGCCACTGGTCAGCACGAAGGGGGCCCGCAGGTCGGCGGCCAGCAGGTGGTGGAGGGGGGTGTAGGGCAGCATGACCCCGAGCTCCCGGTTCCCCGGCGCCACCGACCGGGCCACCTCGGAGCTCTCCCCGTCCCGGCGGGCCAGGAGGACGATGGGGCGGCGCCACCCGCCGAGCAGGCGCCGGTGCACCTCGTCCAGGTGTCCCAGCCGCTCGGCCCAGGCCAGGTCCGGGGCCATGACGGCGAAGGGCTTGTCCTCCCGGTGCTTTCGGGACCGCAGCCTGGCCACCGCCGCCTCCTCGGACGCCAGGGCGGCCAGGTGGTAGCCGCCCAGGCCCTTGATCGCCACCACCTGCCCATCGGTCAGGCGCTCGACGACCTCGGCCACGGGATCGGCGCGGATGGCCCGGCCCCGGGCGTCCAGCACCTCGAGTTGGGGTCCGCATCCCGGGCAGCACACGGGCTGGGCGTGGAACCGGCGGTTGGCCGGGTCCTCGTACTCGGCGGCGCAGGCCCCGCACAGGGGGAACCGGGCCATGGTGGTGTTGGCCCGGTCGTAGGGGACGTCGGCGACGATGGTGAACCGGGGCCCGCAGTTGGTGCAGTTGGTGAAGGCGTACCGGTAGCGGCGGTCGGCGGGGTCGAACACCTCGGCCAGGCAGGCGTCGCAGGTTGCCACATCGGGTGAGACCAGGGTGTGGCGCTCCCCCTCGCCCGAGCTCAGGACGATGACAAAGCCCTCCTCCCCGGTGGGGGGAAGGGCCTCGGTGCTGATCTGCTCCACCACCGCCAGGGGCGGCGCCTCGTGCTCGAGGACCTGGAGGAAGCGGGAGACGGCCTCCTCGTCGCCCTCGGCCTCGACGGTCACCCCCCGGGCGTCGTTGCCCACCGTGCCCGCCAGGCCCAGGGCGGTCGCCAGGGTGTGGACGAAGGGGCGGAAGCCCACCCCCTGGACGATGCCCTCGATGCGGGCCCGGGTGCGGACCCGGGCCCCTGTCCGGTGGCTGGGCGGAGGCCGAGCACCCTCGTCTACCGCCATGCCACCCTCCTTGCCACCCATCCCGAGGCCATCCCCCGGCGCCGCCGATCCTCACCCGTCGGGTCGAACGCCCGATCGATGAGCCGGCCCGCGCCCACTGGTCCTCCACGCCGACCGTAGTCCGGGACCGGGCGGCGGGTAAGTGTCGAGGCTCCCTACCGGTCCCCGCCCGGCCCGCCGGCCAGGGCCTCCTGGGTCAGCTCGGCCAGCACGTGGTAGATGGTCGTCTGGGCCTCCTGGATCCGGTGGACCGAGGACGAGGGGACCACGAAGAGGTAGTCCAGGCCGGCCTCGGCCATCTTGCCCCCGTCGTAGCCGGCCAGTCCGACCGTCACCATCCCCGCCCGGCGCGCCTCCTCGAAGGCCGCCAGGACGTTGGCCGACCCCCCGCTGGTCGACAGGCCGACGGCGATGTCACCCGGGCGACCCCAGGCGGCCACCTGCCGGGCGAACACCACCTCGTAGCCGATGTCGTTGGCGAGGGCGGTGACCACGGCGATGTCGTTGGTGAGCGACAGGGCGGGCAGCGCCCGCCCCATCGGCGGGTCGAGGAAGGCGTGCGCCACCGCCTGGGCATCGCTGCTGCTTCCCCCGTTCCCGAAGGCCAGCAGGCGTCCGCCGGCGGCGAAGGACCTGGCCAGGACCCCGGCACAGGCGGCGAGGCGGGCGGCCTCCGCCTCGGCCACCCGGCGTCTGAGGGCCACGATCTCCGCCGCCTTCTCGGCGGTGGAGCGCGCCACGTCGGCGAGCACCGACCCGAGATCGGCCCCGCCCTGGTAGAGGAACGGGTACAGCGCTGCCAGGGTGTCGCCGCCCGCCTCGTCCCCTGGCCCGGTCCCAGCGGTCGTCACCGCGTCGCCGACGCCCTGGCCACCACCGCCAGGGCCTCACCGGCGTGGACCAGGACCGTGTCCCCCACCGCCGCGGTCACCAGCGCCACGCTCACCTGCTCCTCGTGCCCGCCGGCGTCCACCAGGGCGAGCCCGCCGTCGACCAGCGCCACGACCGGCACCGCCACGGCCTGGTCCGAGCAGGTGATGCAGACCGGGCCATCGCAGACCTGCCCCGGGACGCCCAGGGGGTCGGGCCCCGAGCCCCCCCTCACCGGGCCACCTCCGGCGCCTCCAGGGTCCCCGGGTGCTCGAAGAACACCTGCACCAGCTCCCAGAGGACGTGGTAGGCGCTGACCTCGATCTCCTTGACCACGTGGGCGTCCGGGGAGGGGACGACCAGGAGGTGGTCGGGGACCGGCTGCCCACGGCCCTGCTGGTCGGCGGTGTCGGCGTCGTTGCCCGCCCGGACCAGGACGGTCAACAGGCCCAGCCGCCCGGCCTCGGCCAGGCCCTGGCCCACCGCCGGGTCCGCGTCGTCCCCGGCGAGCCCCAGGGCGATGTCGTCGGGGCCGGCCACCGCCCGCAGCTGGTGGGAGAAGACGTGGCTGGCACCGGAGCGCCCGGTCACCCCGGTGAGGGTGGCCGCGTCGGTGACCAGGGACAACGCCGGCAGAGCCCGCTTCCCCACGATCACCGGGTGGACGAACTCCACCGCCACGTGCTGGGCGTCGGTCGCCCGGGCCCCGGTGCCGAACACCAGGAGCTTGCCGCCCCGGTGGAAGCGCACCGCCATCTGGTGACAGGCCCGAGCCACCGCCTCGGCCTGGCCGGCCAGGGCCAGGGCGGGCGCCTCCCGCCTGGCGAAGGCGGCGAGGACGGCAGCTCCCCCGGGGTCCCCGACCCCGGGGGTGGCCTGCCCGGTCATCCCGAGCCGTTCCCGGTGGCCACCACCGGCCCGGTGGCATCCAGGAAGCGGTCCAGGAACCCCTCGATGATGCGGCGACACTGGTCGAGGGCGTGGCCGCAGGTCTCCAGGGCCTCCTGCCCGGCGGGTGTCAGCTCATAGGTGCGCCGGGCGGGCCCCGCCGAGGACTGGGCCCAGCCGGACCGCACCAGGCCGCCCCGCTCCAGGCCCCGCAGGGTGCGGTAGACCGCACCGGGATCCTCGTGGGGAACGCCCAGGGCACCCAGTCGCTCGATGAGGTCGTAGCCGTAATCGGGCCGCTCCCGGAGCAACAGCAACAGACACGCCCGAAGGAAGTTCCTCGGGGTCACTCCCGGCAGTTCCGGCACCGGCCCTCGGTGCTCCGTCGAGTGCAGAGCCTTTCCCGCTGCAGCCATCGGCAACCTCCGACCGGCCGTCTTCGAGCACCGAGCAACCTCTATTCTACCGCCCCCTGATCCCCCCCGCAGGACCCTCCGGCGCCAGGTCGCCGGCCCCGGAGCGGGCGACGACCCCCCGAGCCGCGGTGCCACCCCGGATCCGGGCGAGCGCGCAGACCGCGATCCAGCGACCCGGGCGTCTCGCGGCGCATGCGGGCAGTGTCCGTGGCCGCCCGTTGCCGGAGGTGGCGAGCCCCGGGGCGGGCTCAGGTGGTGGGCGGGGTGCTGCCGTGCGCCGCCTTCGTCGCCTGCGCCGTCTCGTTGTAGACGTTGCTCTTGGGCGGGGCGGTCACCTTCACGGGGACACCGAAATCGTAGTAGTCCGTCGTGGCGCGGATGCTCGGGCGCTTACCTTTCGCCGAGGAGGAGGTGGCGGTCCGGACGGGAAGCGGGAACTCGTAGCGAAGCTGGCGGACCCGCCCCTTGTGGTCCACCCACACCTCCGCGGGGATGGTGGAGGTGTGCAATTTCGCTTCGAGCTTCTTGACCGCCTTCTGGGCTTTGGGGCCCCGCTGCGCCGCCATCTTGGCCAGGCTGACCGTCACCTTGTAATGGGTCGTGGCCACACCCCTGATCGTCGCGGTCCCCGCCCGTTTGATTCCCTTGGCGGACACCCCCTCGAGGTACGAAAGCCGCTGGGTCGGATCCTGGAAGGTGAGCTCGGAGAAACTCGCCCCGTACTCGGCCTGGGCCACCTTGTCCAGGTTTATCTCCAGCCAGGGTTTGTGGCCGGGCACTCTGCCCCGGGCCCGCCGGGGCAGATGGAGGTACAGGTCCGGGAAGAGGATCCGCAGCTGGGTGGTCCCGGCGGAGGGGATGGAGAGGTTCAGGCTCCCCGCTTTCCGTTGGAAGGAGATCAGCCCCTGCCCGCTGATGTGCCCCTGGGACCCGGAACCACCGGGGGCGCCGGCCAGCTCCTCGTGCATGGAGACCTTGGCGGATTTCGCCGCCACGGTGGCGTGGTAGGCGGTGAGGATGGCGTTGTTCCCGCCACCCCCCTGACCGCCGGTGGCACTCGTCCCGCCACCACAGCTCGCCAGACCAAACGCCAGGGCCAGGCCACCGGCCACGATCGCTCCTCGCTGCACCTGTCCCGCTCCTAGCGCCGGCGTCGGGGCCCTGGGCGCACGCCATCCAGGTGGCGTCCCCAGCCGGGGCAGGTTATCCCCGCACCGACGACCCACAAAACCACCGATGAGCCCGGACCCCCCGGGGCCGGGCCCGGTCGGCCTGGTCGCCGACCAGGCCGACCGGCCTTGGCCGCCAGCGCTGGCCTCCCGGTCGAGGCCTCGGCGGCCACGCCACCGCCGGCCTCCCGCTCAGGGGAGCTCCTGTCCCGCCCGGGCGCGGCGCCGGTTCCCGGGCGGGCTCATCGCCTGCTCCCGGCGCTCTCCCCTGGCACCCCGGGTCGACACGTGACGCCCGGTGCGGGCCGGCCACCACTAGCGGCCACCGTCGCGTCCCTCACCCCGGCCCGGCCTCCCCGCCGCCGTATCCCGTTCAGGGGAGCTGTCGGCATCCTCGGGGGTCTCCGGGCCCTGCCCCGGGTCCGGGGCACCCCCGGGCCGCCGCGGACCATCCGGAGGCCCGCTCGCACGATCCCCGTCCGGTGCCGCCATCTCCCCGGTCGCCGCCCACCCGTCGGGGCGACCGCCGCCATCGCCCGGCGCCGCGTCACCGGTCCCGTTCCCCTCCCCCCCTGACCGGTGGTCGCCCCTCCGCCGGGCCAGGGCGCCGGGCTGGCGGGTGGCGCCCGACCAGCGCAGCCGGTACACCTCGACCACCGCCTCCCGGGACAGCGAGCCGACCACCTCCCCGCCATCCACGACGGCGAGTCGCTCGGCACCGCTGTCCACGAAGACGGGGAGACAGTCGGCCAGGAACGACCAACGGTCCACCACCGGCGCGCCAGCGACCACGTCGGCGCCCCCGGGGTCCATCAGCTGGCCGGCGACGCGGGCCCGCAGGGGGTCCTGGTCGACGTCGAGGTCCACCCGGTAGCCCCGGCGGAACAGCTTGTCGGTCATGATGCGGTCGTGGAGGAACCCCTGGGCCACCAGCTCCGCCACGGCCGTGGCGATCAGGAGGGGCACCAGCAGGGAGTAGGCGCCGGTGACCTCGGCGGCGAACAGCACCCCGGTCAGCTGGGCCCGGGCGCCCACGCCGAACGTCGCGCCCATGGCCACCAGGGCGAACGCCCCCACGGCGAGGTGCCAGCCCGGGAACAGGTGGGTGAAGCCGATGCCCACCATGTCGCCCATGGTGGCCC
>DASQQH010000448.1:0-2743 GCA_035643555.1 Acidimicrobiales bacterium
GGCTGGATGTACCGGGCGGCGCGTACCAGGCCCGTCTCGGAGAGGGTCCCCTCGTGTCCCCCCGCCGGGTTGTCGACGCTCGCTGCCATCCCCCTCCAGTTCGCCACGGGCCACGATGCTTCGGGGAGGCTATATCATCTCTAGTGCCGGGTTGAAATACCCTTGCCGTCGGGTGGACCCGGGGCCGGGTCGCTGGCGAGCGGTCGGCAGCCAGCGGGGCGACCCTGGAGGAGGGCGATGGCCCGGGGTCCGGCGGGGGCCCGTGGCCTCGGCCGGGGCCGTCTCGCAGGGGAGGCCACCGCTCGGACGTGGCAACAGGCCCTGGGCTTGCCACCGGCAGGGAGGTGAAAACGCTCGTGGTTCGCATGATCGCCGGCTTTCACCGCGACGAGCTCGGTGACTGGGTCGCCGAGCTGTCGTGTCTGCACAACCAGCACGTACGGCACCGTCCGCCATTCCAGGACCGACCCTGGGTGCTCGACCCGGAGCGGCGACAGGCGCGGGTCGGTTCCGTGATCGACTGCCCCCTCTGCGACCGCGCCGAGATGCCCGAGGGGCTCCGCCTGCTCAGGACCGCCGGTCCCTGGGACCAGGAGACCGTGCCGGCGGGGCTGTGTCGGTCCCATCGGACCGGGGCCGGCGTGTGGGGGCTCCTCCAGGTGTTGGACGGCGGCGTGGCGTTCCGGTTGGCGACGACACCGGTGCAAGACACCCTCCTCAGGGCGGGGACCTCCCAGCCCATCCCGCCCGAGGTGGCCCACGAGGTCCGGATCGTGGGCCCGACCCGCCTGGCGGTGCAGTTCTGGGGGCGAGTCGACCGCTGAGGCCGTGAGGGACGGCAAAGGGTCCCGCGCCCCTGCCGCCACCACCGCCAGGCGGTCCCCGCCGGCCGCGGGCGTCTGGCATGCGGGCTGGATCGTGGCACCACTCGACGGTGAGCGGGCGCCACCCGGCCGCCACCGTCGGCTGGGCTGTCGGGAAGGGTGGCGGGGTAGCACCGGACGAGCCGGCTGCCGCATCCCGGGACCCCACCGCCCTGGGCTCACCCCGGACAGCCTGGCGACCCCGGGCCCGTCGCCCCCACCAGCGGGCGGGCGCGCCGCCGTCCCCAGCGTCTCACAGGTGGCTCACAGCGGAGAGCCAGGTGGACCTCAGCGGGCTGTGGGAGTCTGGAACCTCGAGGAGGTGACCGTCGTGGTCGAGGGTGGGCAACGGCACCAGGTGCTGGTGGTGGACGACGAGGCGTCGATCGTCGACGCGGTGGCCACCACCCTTCGCTACGAGGGCTTCGACGTGGCCGAGGCCGTCTCGGGCCGGGCCGCCCTGGCCGCCGCCCAGGAGACGCCCCCGGACCTGATCGTCCTCGACGTCATGCTGCCCGACCTGGACGGGCTGGAGGTGACCCGCCGTCTGCGGGCCGACGGGATCAAGGTCCCCGTGTTGTTCCTCACCGCCCGGGAGGCCGTGGAGGACAAGGTGGCAGGGTTGACCGTCGGCGGCGACGACTACGTGACCAAGCCCTTCTCCCTCGCCGAGCTGGTGGCCCGGGCCCGGGCCATCCTGCGGCGCACCCAGGGGGTCGCCGAGGTGGGGGACGGGAAGCTCCGCTTCGCCGACCTCGAGCTGGACGAGGACAGCCACGAGGTGTGGCGGGCGGGGGAGCCGGTCCAGCTCACCGCGACCGAGTTCTCCCTGCTGCGCTTCTTCCTGCTCAACCCCCGCCGGGTCCTGTCCAAGGCCCAGATCCTCGACCACGTCTGGCACTACGACTTCGGCGGCGAGTCGAACGTGGTGGAGACCTACGTGAGCTACCTCCGCCGGAAGCTCGACCGCCTGGGGCCCCCGCTGATCCACACCATCCGCCTGGTCGGCTACAGCCTGCGGGAGCCCGGGCAGTAGTGTCCCTGCGCACGCGGCTGCTCCTCGCCGTGGGCGCCGTGGCTCTGGTTGCCCTGGCCATCGCCGGGGTCGCCACCTACTCCTCGCTCCACTCCTTCCTCAACAGCCAGGTCGACCAGACCCTGGAGGTGGACCACGCGCCCCTCGAGCACGCCCTGGTGCGGGGCCAGCCGCTGCGGGCGACGACGGTGGGACGCCTGGCGCCGGGGGCCTTCGTGGCGGTACGTGGTCCCGAGGGGGAGACCCTGGGCAGCGTGGCCTCCATCCGGCCCGGGGGCACGCCGTCGGTGCCGGCCCTGCCCGCCAGCGTCGCCATCCCCGGCCACACCCCCGGGCCCGGCGAGCCCCACGTGTTCTTCACCACCCACGCGGTCGACCACAACGGCCCCCGGTTCCGGGTGCGGGCGTCGGTCCTGCCCGGGGGGGACCAGCTCATCCTGGCCCTGCCACTGGGGACCACCGCCACCACCCTGCACCGGCTGGCTCTCGTCGAGGGCGTGGTGGCGGCCCTGGCGCTGGGCGTGGCCATCGTGCTCGGCTGGTTCCTGGTGCGCACCGGGCTGGGTCCGCTGCGGGAGATGGAGGCCACCGCCGGGGCCATTGCCTCGGGCGACCTCACGTCCCGGGTGCCCGAGGCCGGCGCCAGGACCGAGGTGGGCCATCTGGCACGGGCCTTCAACGCCATGCTGGACCGCATCCAGGGCGCCTTCGCCGAGCGTGACGCCACCGAGGCCGAGCTGCGGGCCTCCGAGGACCGCCTCAGACGGTTCGTGGCCGACGCCTCCCACGAGCTGCGGACCCCCGTCGCCGCCGTGTCCGCCTACGCCGAGCTGTTCGAACGGGG
>DASQQH010000449.1:0-6341 GCA_035643555.1 Acidimicrobiales bacterium
CCGAGTGGCGGCGGCTGTCGGGAACCCCTCGGGCGGCGCCGGGCGCCTCGGCGCGCCGAGGGGCACCTTCCCAGCCACGACGGCCCGAGCGACGCTCGGCGCCCCTCCCCAGGCCCGGACGGGGCCAGCGTCGCCCCCACCACGCCGGAGGGCGCGCAACGACCGCCCGCTCGGACCGCCGGGTGCCCGAAGGAGTACCGGGGCCTGGGGTGGCGAGGCGGGGAACGGACGGCCCGAGGACCCCCTGCGGCGGCGCGTCCGGGCGCCACGGCCGCACCGGTCGGCCATCGCCCGGGTCCATCCCCTCCCCGTCGGTGGGCGGCAGGCCCGGCCCGCCTCGCCCCGGAACCCTTCGTGGCCTCAGGTGGTCGGGGCCCTGAGCCCCTTGCCCTCGATCGACGCCGCCACCAGCTCCACCGGATGGAACAGGGGGAGGTCCTGGCCCAGGTAGCGGCGGAGCTGGAGGATGCATCCGGGGTTGGCGGTAGCGACCGCGTCCACGCCGGCGTCCTGGATGGCTGCGGCCTTGCGACGACCCAGATCCTCGGCTGCCTGGGGCTCCACCAGATTGTGGATGCCTGCCGACCCGCAGCACAGGTCGCCGTCGCCCACCTCCACCAGCTCCAGTCCGGGAATGGTCGCCAGCATCCGCCGGGGCTCGTCCCGGACCCCCTGGGCGTGGGCCAGGTGGCAGGCGTCGTGGTAGGCGACCCGGAAGGGCAGCGGGTGACGGGGCGCCCGTGGCGCCAGCCCGCCCAGCACCTCGGTCACGTCACGGGTCCGCCCGGCCATGGCTGCGGCCCGCTCGGCGTAGGCAGGGTCGTCGGCGAGGAGCCGACCGTAGTCCTTGAGCGTGGAGCCGCAGCCGGCGGCGTTGACGACGACCTGGTCGACGCCCGCCTCCTCGAAGGCCGACACCAGGGCGCGGGCGGACTGCAGGGCCGCCGCCTCCCGTCCGGCGTGCACCATCAGCGCGCCGCAGCACCCCTGCTTGCGGGGAACGACGACCTCGCAGCCCTCCGCGGCGAGGGCCCGGACCGTCGCCCGGTTGACCTCGGCGAACAACCCCCGCTGCACGCACCCGGCCACCAGCCCGACCCGGCGGCGGACCGGGCCGACCGCCCGGGTCCGCTGGGGCAGCGGGCGTAGCAGGGAGGTGAGGCTGACCGACGGGAGCAGCCCGTCGAGCGCTCGGACCCGGGGGGGCAAGCGGTCTGCCTGGCGTGCGACCAGGTCCGACAGGCCCGAACGCTGGTAGGCCCAACCGGCCACGGCCGCTGCTCGCACCCGGCCCGGATGGGGGAACACGGCGAAGATCGCCTGCCGGAAGACCCGATCCGCCAGCGGGCGCCGATAGTGGCGCTCGATCTGGGCCCGGGTGGCCTCGATCAGCTCGTCGTAGCGGACCCCCGAGGGGCACGCGGTCACACATCCCATGCACCCGAGGCACGCGTCGAGATGGCGGACGAAGGACCGGTCCATGTCGATACCGCCCTCGAGGGCCTCCTTCATCAGCATGATCCGCCCTCGGGGGGAGTCCATCTCCTCTCCCCACAGGGCGTAGGTGGGACAGGCCGGCAGGCAGAACCCGCAGTGGACGCAGTCCGCCAACCGGTCGGCGGAGGGGGGGTGGTGCGCGTCGAAGGCGCCCAAGCCCGACGGGGCCGTCACCTTGCCGGGCGCCTCACCGACGCTGCCCTCATTGGTCACCACCACGGCGAAAACCTCCCCCGTCCCAGACGACCGGACGGATCGAGCTGTTCCTTCACCCGCCGCATCACCGTCACCGCCTCCGGCGCCGGCCCCCAGAGGTCGACCAGGGCCGCCAGCTCGGGCGGGCGGCGACGCACCACCACCGTCCCTCCCAGGCGGGCCACCGCCTCTCGCCAGGCGACCACGGTAGCCGCCTGGGCGGCGACGCCCCCACCGGAGAGCCGGGCCGCATGCAGCCCGAGGCCGGCCCTGCTGGTGAGCTCGGCCTGCACCCCGGCCTCGCCCGCGGCCCGGGTGAGGGCCTCCGCCGCCTCCCCGAGCTGGCCCGGCAGGGTGGCGGCCCAGGCGACGGTGTCGCCACCGGCGGCCCGTCCCCCCAGACCGGTCCACGCCGCGGCCTCGGCATCGCCCTCGATCATCTCGGCCGAGCCGACCGTCCGCCGGGCGACGGCCGCCACCTCCTCGGCCTGGGACCGTACGCCGGCCGTCGTCCCCTCGAGGCGGACCCACAACGCGCCCTCCGCCCAGTCGATCGCGGTGGGCATCGCGGGCCCGGCGAGGACCTCCAGGACTGCCCGGGTCGCCGGCCCGGGACCCGTCTCCGCCCGCACGGTGGCACTGGCCGGTGCCAGGGGGTGGAGGCGCAGTGAGACCTCGGTGACCAGGCCCAGGGTCCCGAGCGAGCCGCAGAGGAGCTTGGCCAGGTCGTAGCCGGCCACGTTCTTGATCACCTGCCCGCCCGAACGGCCCACCGTGCCGTCGGCCAGCACCACCGTGGCCCCGATGGCCAACTCCCGCATCGTGCCGTACCGATGGCGACGGGGCCCGGCGTCACCGGTCGCCAGCAGCCCCCCGACGGTCGCCCCCTCGGCCACCGAGGGAGGATCGAGCGCCAGCCACTGGCCCGCCTCCCCCAGGCGCGCCTGCAGGGTGGAGAGGGCCATCCCCGCCCCCACCACCGCCGTCAGGTCCCCGTGGTTGTGGGCGACCAGGGCGTCCAGGCCGGTCGTGTCCACGACCAGCTCGGGGCTGGGGCCGGGAACACCCCAGTCCTGCTTGGTCCCCCCACCCTTGATGACCACCTCCTGGCCCCGTTCGGCCGAGGCGGCCATGACCGAGCGGGCCTCGGCCAGGTCGGCTGGACGGGCCACGGCCGTGGAGACCGGTGTCACCAGCGCTCCGCGAGGCCGGCCTCCTCGAGGGGATGAGGCCGGTAGGGGCCGATTACCTCCCCGCAGAGCCGGGGCGTGGGGAACACCTTGCCGGGGTTGCAGATCCCCGCCGGATCGAAGGCCGCCCGGACCCGCTGCATGACCGCCAGGTCATCTTCGGAGAACATCTTGGGCATGGAACAGGCCTTGTCCACACCCACCCCGTGCTCCCCGGTGATCGACCCACCGGCGTCGACGCACAGCTCGATGATCCGGGTGGCCAGCTCCTCTGCGCGCTCGGGCTCGCCGCTGCGGGCGGGATCGTAGAGGACGAGGGGGTGGAGGTTGCCGTCGCCGGCGTGGAACACGTTGGCCACCCGTAGGCCGGCGTCCTCCGAGAGGGCGGCGATGCGGCCCAGCACCTCCCCCAGGCTGGTCCGCGGGATGACCCCGTCCTGGACGAAGTACCCGGCGCTCAGCCGGCCCATCGCCGCGAAGGCCGCCTTCCGTCCCTTCCAGATGAGCGCCCGTTCGTCCTGGTCCCCTGCCACGCGCACCCGGGTGGCTCCGTGGTCGCGGCAGATGGCCTCCACCTCGGCGAACCGGGTCCGGCACTCGGCGTCGGGGCCGTCGAGTTCCACCACGAGAGCGGCCCCGGCGTCGAGGGAGTACCCGGCCCCCGTCGCCGCCTCACACGCCTGGATGGCGAGATGGTCGAGCATCTCCACGGCCGCGGGAACGATCCCCGAACCGATGATCCCACTGACCGCCCCACCGGCCACGCTGGGCTCGGGGAAGTCGGCCACCAGGGTGGCCACCGACTCGGGAAGCCGCAGCAGCCGCACGGTGATCTTGGTGGCGATGCCGAGGGTCCCCTCCGAGCCGATGAAGACGCCGCGCAGGTCGTAGCCGGGGGTCTCCACCCGGGGACCACCGAGGGCGACGACGCTGCCGTCGGGCAGCACGACCTCGAGGCCCAGCACGTGGTGGGTGGTGAAGCCGTACTTGAGACAGTGGGCCCCGCCGGAGTTCTCCGCCACATTGCCCCCGACCGAGCACACCACCTGGCTGGAGGGATCGGGGGCGTAGTAGAGCCCATGGGGGGCCACGGCCTTGGACATCGCCAGGTTCGTCACCCCGGGCTCCACGGTCATGCGCTGGTTGTCCGGGTCGATCTCCAGGATGCGGCGCATGCGGGAGGTCACGATGAGCACGCCCTCGGCATCGGGGAGCGCCCCACCGGACAGCCCGGTACCCGAGCCGCGGGCCACGAAGGGAACCCCCCGCCGGGCACAGGCCCGCACCACCACCGCCACCTCTTCGGTGGACCGGGGGAGCACCACGAGCGCCGGTGTGACCCGGTAGCCGGTCAGCCCGTCACAGGCATAGGTCACCCGCTCGAGATGGTCGGTCACCACCGACCCGTACCCGAGCTCCGCCAGCGCCTCGGCCCGGACCTCATCGAGCGCGGTCACGACCCGAGCCTACTCACCAGGGCGGGGTGTCAGGACCCGGCCGGAGGATCTAGCCTTAGGGGGCGATTCATGGCGAGAGAAGGAGTCGCCCATGCTACTGGGCCTGCTCGAGGGGTATGACCTGCTGATCGTCCTCGGCATCATCGCCCTGCTGTTCGGCGGCAGCCAGCTGCCAAAGCTGGCTCGCTCGCTGGGGTCGGCATCCCATGAGTTCCGCAGGGGCGTCGACGAGGGACATCGGGAGCGCGGCGGCGAGGACGGCAAGCCGGCCGCGACCGAGGTCAAGGGGAGCGCCGGTCAGTCGGGATAGCCGGCGCCGGGGCATGCGGCCGGGCCTGCACCAGGGCGTCGAGTACGCCCTGGCCTTCCTCCTCGCCACGACGGCCATCCACGTGGGGGGCTCCATGGAGCTCGTCCTGCTGGCCGGGGCTGGCGCCGTGGCCCTTCTCGGTGCGGTCACCGACGGCCCCCTCGCCGCCATGCGGGTCCTGCGACCGAGTGCGCATCGCGTCCTGGACCCGGTCGTGGGCACCGGGCTGGCCCTCTCCCCCCTGATCACGCTGTCCCATCTGAGCGCGGTGGGCGTCCTGCTCGCCGAGGGGGCCGCAGCCGTCCTCTGGCGCCTGGCCATGCTGGGCCACCGGCCCGTGCGCGGCGGGACAGGGCGTTCCCCGTCCCCGGTCCCGGCGGCAGCGGCCGCAGGGACCCTGGCCGCCAGGGCAGCTGGGAAACTGCCCATCGCCGTGGCCCTGGCCCAGGAGGGGGAGGACCCCGCCCGCTCCCGAGACCAGGCTCCCCGGACGCCGGGGGCCGGGACCCCGGACCAGTCGGGGGTGGCCGGCGGGCCCGACCACCCACCCCCGTCCCCCACCAACCCGACGGATGCCCCCATCGCCGACGGCGCCGGCTCCCAGACCGAGCCCGATCCTCCCGAGGGGAAGGACCCGGGGACCGGTGCCGGGGCCGGGTTGGCCCGGGCGCTCGGGCGGGCGGCGGGACGGAGCAGGGACCAGGCGATGCGACGGACCGATCAGGCGCTCACGAGGGGCGGGCGAGGTCTGGGTCGACGTCTCGGTCGCCGCCACCACCGCTGAGGCGGACGCCCGACGGCGAGGACCTCCCGGTCGAGCTCCCGACCGGTGCCAGATCGCGTCGGGCCCGACGTGGGACCCTGGCCGCCACCCTGGTGGCGATCACCCTCGCCGTGGTCGCCCCCGGCCTCGGCCCTGCGGCGGCGGCGACCCCCCGGGGGCCACACAAGGCCACCGGCCGTCCGGCCTGCGGCCCGGTGGGCTCGGCCGGCCCCCCGCCCCCGAACGACCCCTACTGGAGCTCGCAGTGGAACCTGTGCCGGATCCGGGCCCCGGCAGCCTGGACCGTCTCCACCGGCCGGGGCGTGCGGATCGGGATCGTCGACACCGGCGTGGACCGGACCCAGCCCGACCTCTCGGCCAAGGTCGTGGCCACCGCTGACTGCCTGGGCGCCGACGGGGACCCGGGCCGGTGCCGGACCGGCCCCGGGGCGGCCCGGGACGACAACGGCCACGGCACCGCCGTCGCAGGACTGGCCGCTGCCACCACGAACAACGACCTGGGCGTGGCGGGGACCGCCCCGGCGGCCGATCTGGTGGTGGCCAAGGCGCTGACGGCCCGAGGCTCGGGCACCTTCGGCGACGTCAACGCCGGCATCGAGTGGACGGTCAACCACGGGGCCCAGGTGGTCAACCTGAGCCTCGGCGCCGGTGGTCCCGTCGTGGCGGGGCCTGCCGCCTCCTCCACCTCCCTTCTCCCGGGCATCGACTACGCCTGGTCGCACGGCGCGGTCCCCGTCCTGGCCGCCGGGAACACCGATGCCCTTGGCCAGGCGACCACCCTCGGCAACGGCAGCGTCCCCGCCCTGGTGGTGGGGGCGACGGGGCCCGAGGACCGGCCGGCCCCCTACTCCAGCCCGACCGGGGACGCCCCCTGGGCGCTCGTGGCACCCGGTGGCAGCGCCGGTCCC
>DASQQH010000450.1:0-4571 GCA_035643555.1 Acidimicrobiales bacterium
CCCTTGCGCCCCTGGGCGGCGCCAAGGGCTTCGCCCTGGCCCTGCTGGTCGAGGTCCTCGCCGGGATCCTCCCCGGGGCGGGGGTCGGCCCGGAGGTGAGCGGGACCTTCGCCCCCTCGGACCGCCCCAGCAACGTCGGCCACTGCCTGATGGCGATCGACCCCGGCGCCTTCGGCGAGGGGTTTCCGGCCAGGGTCGACGCCCTCTGCCAGGCGCTGCGGTCGTCCCCGGCGGCCGACCCGGCCGCCCCCGTCCGCGTCCCCGGGGACCGGCCCCACCGGGAGCGCCTGGCCCGGGAGGCCGAGGGCATCACCCTGCCCGACCCGGTGGTCGCCGACCTGGGCACCCTCGCCGGGTCGATGGGGTTGGCACCCGTTGCCTGACCGCCCGAGGGTCCTGGTCGCCGAGGCGGTCCACGCCGGCCTGGAGGCGCTCGGCGACGGCGTGGCCGTGGAGGCCGGCAGGGAGCTGTCCACCGACCGTCCCGCCCTGCTGGCCGCCGTGGCGGGCTGCGCCGGATTGGTCGTCCGCAACCAGACCCTCGTCGACGCCGAGCTCCTGTCCCGGGCGTCCGACCTTCGGGTCGTGGGTCGCCTCGGGGCGGGCCTCGACAACCTGGATCTGGGCTGTCTCGGTCGCCGCGGCGTGGTGGTGGTCCACGGCGGGGGCCTCAACGCCCGGGCCGTGGCCGAGTACGTCGTGGGGGCCGTCCTGGATCTGGCCCGCCACCTGTCCCGATCGGACCGGGAGGTGCGCCGGGGACACTGGGTGCGCCGGGCCGGCGTGGAGCTGCAGGGGAGCGTCCTCGGGGTGGTGGGGCTGGGGCGGACCGGGCTCGAGACCGCCCGCCTGGCCCGGGCCCTGGGGATGGTGACCATCGGCTACGACCCCTTCGTCACCGGGGAGGTCCCCGGGATCGAGCGGGCTGGGCTCGCCGACCTGCTCCGGGCCTCGCAGGTCCTGAGCCTCCACGTCCCCCTGTCGGGGGAGACCCGGGGCCTCCTGGGGGCGGCGGAGCTGGCGTTGCTGCCGCCCGGGGCGCTGGTGGTCAACGCGGCCCGAGGGGGCATCGTCGACGAGGAGGCCCTCTGCGAGGCCCTGGTCTCCGGGCACCTGGGGGGCGCGGCCCTGGACGTGCGCCCGACCGAGCCCCCGCCGGCCGACGATCCCCTGGCCCGGCTGGACAACGTGGTGCTCACCGCCCACCAGGCCGGCCTCACCACCCAGTCCCAGCGGGCCATCGCGTCCTCGGTGCTGGGCGACGTGGCCCGGGTGCTCGCCGGCGCCCCGCCCGAGGGCCCGGCGATCACGCCCGCCTGAACCGCCCGGGCGGGGACGGGGTCAGGCGCTGCGGTAGAGCTTGGTCAGCACGAACTCCCGGTGCCCGAGGGCCTCGGCGCAGGTGAGGCGGCCGTTGACCGTGCGGTCCACCACCGCCATGAGCCGGTCACCGGCCTGGGGCAGGTTGTACTGGCGCCACAGGAGCCCGGACACGTCGAGGTCGATGTGCTCGGCCATGGTGGCCGCGGTCAGCGGGTTGGCCGTGATCTTGACCACCGGGACGATGGGGTTGCCGATGATGTTGCCCTGGCCGGTGGGGAACAGGTGCACCGCCGCCCCGGCCGCCGCGCACAGCGTGATCTGCTCCGCCGCGGCGCAGGAGGAGTCCATGAAGTTGAGGCCCGCCCGGGTGGGGGCGACGGCGGGCTCCAGGGCGTCCACGATCGGCACCGTGCCGGTCTTGGCGATGTTCCCGAGCGCCTTCTCCTCGATGGTGGACAGCCCGCCCCGGATGTTGCCCTGGGTGGGCTGGGAGCCGAGCAGGTTGGCCCCGCTGTCGGCGATGAACTTGAAGTAGTCGTCGAACATGGCCTGGAAGCGCATGCGGACGTCGTCGTCGGCGCAGCGGGCGGCGATCAGATGCTCGCCCCCGGTGAGCTCGGAGGTCTCCCCGAAGATCACCGTCCCCCCGGCCCCCACGTGGCGATCCACCACCTCGGCGGTGGTGGGACAGGATCCGAGCCCGGTGGTGGTGTCGGACTCCCCGCACTTGATGGAGATGGTGAGCTCACCCCGGTCGACCGGCTCCCGGGGGACCTCGGAGGCGTCCTGGAGGAAGGCCTTGGCCACCCGGGCGGCGCGGGCCAGGGTGTTGAGGTCGCCGGAGCGCTCGATGGACAGGGCCTCCACCGGCTTTCCCGACCCGGCGATGCCCTCGGCCACCCGCCCGGTCCAGTTGGGCTCGATGCCCACGACGACCACCGCGGCCACGTTGGGGTTGGTCCCCGCCCCGATCAGGGTGCGGAAGGTCAGGTCCAGGTCCTCGCCGAACTGCAGGCGGCCGTAGGCGTGGGGGAGGGCGAGGGTCCCCGGCACGGTCCTCGCCACGGCCTCGCACACCGCGTTGGACAGGTCGTCCACCGGCAGGATCAGGACGTGGTTGCGGACACCGACCGCTCCGTTCGGCCGGCGGTAGCCGGTCAGACGCTCGCTTGCCATCTGGCGCTCCTGATGTTGTGGGTGTGGACGAGATCCCCCCGGCCGATGGCCGCCCGGGTGATGCCGACACAGACCCCGTACTCGATCACCTCGGCCCCGGCCGGCAGCGCCTCGAGGGCCACCTTGTGGCCCAGGGGGACGTGCTCGACCACCCGGGTGGCCACCACCCGGTCGCTGTCCATGTAGACGCCCTCGGCGTCGCCGGGGGCGATGTCCTGGACCGCGACCCCCACGTGGTCGCCCTCGTTGTGGATGAGAAACTTCGGCGCGCCGGGCGGGGCCTCGAAGGACCCTGGCGCGTCGGTGCTCGCCGTCGACATGGTCTGACCTCCGACCCTGAGGCTAACCCGACGGGGGTTGCACCGTCAACCGTGGGGACCGTCAGGTGGTGGGGCGGGCTCAGGGACCCGCGGCGGCCGGGGTGGCCGGCCCCGGGCGCGTGCGACGCTCCCGTCCGAGGCGGCGCTCCACCTCCAGGACCTGACGGGTCGTCTTGAGCACCGAGTCGGGGTTGAGGCTCATGGAGTCGATCCCCAGCTCGACCAGGTAGGCGGCCATGTCGGGGTAGTCCGAGGGCGCCTGCCCGCACAGCCCGGAGTGCCGGGCGTTCCGCCGGCACCCCTCCACGGCCAAGCGGACCATCTCCTTCACGCCCTCGTCCCGCTCGTCGTAGTCGAAGGCCACCACCTCGCTGTTGCGGTCCACGCCGAGGGTCAGCTGGGTGAGGTCGTTGGAGCCGATGGAGAAGCCGTCGAACCGCTCGGCGAAGCGGTCGATCAGCACGACGTTGTTGGGGATCTCGCACATGGCGTAGATCTGGAGGCCGTTCTCCCCCCGGGACAGCCCCAGCTCGGCCATCCGGGACAGGACGAGGTCGGCCTCCTGGAGCCGCCGGACGAAGGGCAGCATCAGGATGACGTTGCCCAGCCCCATCTCCTCCCGCACCCGCCGCATGGCCCGGCACTCCAGGGCGAAGCCCTCCTCGTAGGCGGGGTGGGCGTAGCGCGACGCCCCCCGGAACCCGAGCATCGGGTTCTCCTCCCCCGCCTCGAAGGCCGACCCGCCGAGGAGGCTGGCGTACTCGTTGGTCTTGAAGTCGGACATGCGGACCACCACGGGCTTGGGCCAGAAGGCGGCGGCGATGGTGCCGATCCCCTCGGAGAGCTGCTGGACGAAGAACGTCTCCCCGTCGCCGTACGCCCGAATGAGGCGGGACAGCGCGGCCCGGGCCTCCGGGTCGGGCACCCGCTCGGGATGGAGCAACGCCAGGGGGTGGGCCTTGATGGCCTCGCTGATGATGAACTCCATGCGGGCCAGCCCCACGCCGTCGTTGGGGAGGAACGACGTCTTGAACGCCAGGTCGGGGTTGCCGAGGTTGACCATGATCTCGGTGGCGGGGCGGGGCAGGTCGGCGACGTCGGTGCGCGCCACCCGGAACGCCACCTCCCCCCGGTAGACGCGCCCGGTGTCCCCCTCCGCACAGGACACCGTCACCGTCTCCCCCGAGCGGACCGCCGCCGTGGCGTCCTCGGTGCCCACCACCGCGGGGATCCCCAGCTCCCGGGCGATGATGGCCGCGTGGCACGTCCGCCCTCCCCGGTTGGTGACGATCGCCGCCGCCCGCTTCATGACCGGCTCCCAGTCCGGGGTGGTCGTGTCGGCCACCAGGACCTCGCCCGGTGTGAACTCACCCAGGTGGGAGACACCCTGGATCAGCCGCGCCGGGCCCGAGGCGATGCGCTCCCCGACCGACCGGCCCTCGACCAGGATCTCGCCCTGGCCCTCCAGCTCGTAGGTCTCGAGGACCGTGGCCCCCCGCTGGGAGGCGGCGGTCTCGGGTCGTGCCTGGACCACGTAGACCAGCCCGTCGAGGCCGTCCTTCGCCCACTCGATGTCCATCGGCGTGGCGTAGTGGGCCTCGATCGCGCAGGCGTACTCGGCGAGCTCCACCACCTCGTGGTCCTGGAGGCAGAACCGGTCCCGGTCGGCCCGAGGGGTGGGGACGTTGCGCGTGGTGTGCCTGGTCCCCCCGGCGGCCAGGACCATCTTGACCGCCTTGTCGCCGAGGACGC
>DASQQH010000451.1:0-3325 GCA_035643555.1 Acidimicrobiales bacterium
GTCAACCCTCGGGCCCGGGCCAAGCCGGGGTGCGCCGGGCGGGCTGGGGTGTTCTCCCGGCTGCGCCTGGTGGCCCCGGACGAGGGGGCAGGACCCGACGACACGGTCGAGGCGGGGGCGCAGGGCCAGGTCATCGTCTCCCTGGAGAGCGACGAGGCCTTCGCCGGCTACTGGCGCCGTCCCGATGCCGACGCCCGGGCGCTCCGGGGCGGCTGGTACTTCACCGGTGACCTGGCTCGCCAGGACGATGAGGGCGAGTACTGGGTGGCGGGTCGTGTGGACGACATGATCAACTCGGGGGGCGAGAACCTCTACCCGATTGAGATCGAGGATGCCCTCGCCCGGTGCCCGGAGGTCTCCGATGTGGTGGTGGCGGGCATGCCGGACGAGAAGTGGGGCCAGGCGGTCACCGCCTTCGTCGTGCCTCGCCAGCTGGGTGGGGAGGAAGGCGTCCTGGCACGCATCGATGAGTTCGTGCGGACGAGCTCCGGGTTGTCCTCGCTGACCCGGCCCAAGCGGATCGTGCTGGTGGAGGCCGTCCCCAAGTCCGCCGTGGGCAAGGTACTGCGCCGGGAGCTGATCGCCGGGAACTACGTCCCCCTCGCCGACTCCGCGACGGGGGCCGCCCCGGGCCCACAGGGGCCGGTCGGGGGTGGAAGCGGTGGGTGACCTCATCGGCAGGTCCGTGCCCCGGGTCGAGGACCCGGCCCTGGTCACCGGCCAGGGCCGGTTCCTGGACGATCTGGACCCCTTCCCCGGCACCGTGGCCGCGGCGGTGGTGCGGAGCCCCCATCCCCACGCCCGCATCGTCGGCTTCGACGCCGAGGCGGCGCGGGCGGTTCCCGGGGTGGTGGCCGTGGTCGGCCCCGAGGAGGTGGGCGCGACCCTGCGGCCCTTCCCCCTCTCCACGCCGGCGCCCATGCCCTACCTCCCCGCCGCCACCGACCGAGTGCGGTACGTGGGAGAACCGGTGGCGGTGGTGGTGGCCACCGACCGGGCGGTCGCCGAGGACGCCGGGGAGCTCATCGAGGTGGCGTACGAGCCCCTGGCGGCCGTTGTCGGCGCAGAGGGGGCGCTCTCGTCCGACGCCCCGTTGGTGCACCCTGGCGCCGGGACCAACGTCGCCACCGACCGCACCTTCTCCTTCGGGGACGTCGACGCCGCGTTCGCCAGCGCCGACCGGGTGGTCGCTGGGCGGTACGCCTTCCCCCGGTACTCGTCCACCCCCATGGAGTGCTACGTCGTCATCGCCGACTGGCGCGACGAGGCGGACGGGCCGGCGGTGACGATCCACGCCAACTTCCACGGTCCCTTCACCATGGCCCCGGTGGTGGCTGCAGGACTGGGAATCCCCCTGAGCCGCCTCAGACTCGTCGTCCCCCCCGACATCGGGGGCAGCTTCGGGATCAAGTCCGGGACCTATCCCTACCTCGCCCTGGTCGCCCTGGCTTCCCGGTACGCCGGGCGCCCCGTTCGCTGGGTCGAGGACCGCATCGAGCACCTCCTGGCCTCCTCGGCCGGCAACGACCGGGTGATGGGCTTCGAGGCAGCGGTCAGTGACGACGGGGTGCTGTCCGGTCTCCGGGTCGACCTGGTCGACAACGTCGGTGCCTACCTTCGCCCCCCGGAGCCCTCCACGCTCTACCGCTGTTACGGCAACATCACCGGCGCCTATCGGATCGAGAACGTGGCCATCCGGTCCCGGGCGGTGGTGACGAACAAGGCGCCCACCGGCCTCAACCGGGGCTTCGGCGGCCAGCAGCTCTACTTCGGGCTGGAGCGGCTCATGGACAGGGTCGCAGCCCAGGCGGGCCTGGACCCCGTCGAGGTCCGCAGGCGCAACCTGGTTCCCACCGACGCCTTCCCCTATCCCACCGCCACGGGGGGGGTCTACGACTCCGGCGACTTCCAGGCCGGCCTCGCCCTGGCCTTGGAGCGCTCGGACTACGAGGGGCTGCGTGCCCACCAGGACCGGGCCCGTCGGGCTGGCCGGCTCTACGGGATCGGGGTGGCGACGGTGGTGGATCCCTCGGGAACCAACATCGGCTACGTGGGCCTGTCCACCCCCGCCGCGGAGCGCCGCCCGGGGCGGCAGAAGTCCGGGGCCACCGAGCACGTCAGGCTGACCATCGACCCCTTCGGCGCGGTCACGGTGCTCCTCGGCACCGTCCCCCAGGGGCAGGGCCACGCCACGGTGGCCCGGCAGGTGGTGGCCGACCGGCTGGGGCTGCCCGGGGAGGCGGTGCACCCGGTGGTGGAGCTGGATACCGCCACCACACCCTGGACCGTGACCACCGGAAGCTACTCCTCGAGGTTCTCGCCGCTGCTGACCTCGGCCCTGGTGGCGGCGGCCGACAAGGCCGCGGCGCGCATCAAGACGGCCGCCGGCGTGTTGCTCGACGTCGAGGCCGACGCCCTCGAGCTGGGCGACGGGCAGGTCCGGGTGCGCGACGACCCTGGTCGGGCCGTGGCGTTCCGCCATGCCGCCGGGCTGGTGCACTGGGACCCGGGCTCCCTGCCGGCGGGGGCGGAGCCGGGGTTGTACGTCGAAGCCGCCTTCTCCCCGCCACAGGCCCAACACGCCGACCCCTCGGACCGGATCAACTCGTCGCTTTGCTACGGCTTCGTCGCCGAGGTCGTCGCCGTCGAGGTGGACCCCGACACCCTGGAGGTGCGGATCGACCGGGCGACCTCGGTCCACGACTCGGGGACGGTCCTCAACCCGGCCCTGGTCGAGGGACAGGTCCTGGGTGCCATCGCCCACGGCCTCGGCGGCGCCCTCTTCGAGGAGTTGGCCTACGACGAGGACGGCCAGCCTCGCTCGGCGAGCTTCATGGACTACCTGTGCCCCACCGCCGCCGAGATGGCATTCCCCTTGACCTGTGACCACCTGGTGTCGCCGTCACCGTTCACCGCACTTGGCGCCAAGGGGGTCGGAGAGGGATCGTCGATGAGCTTCCCGGTGGCGGTGGCGAACGCGGTGGCCGATGCACTGGGTCCCCTGGGGGCCGAGGTCGACGCGCTCCCACTGCACCCGGGTGCCATCCACGACCTGGTGGGCGGCGAGGTGGGGCGCCCGGAGCGAAAGGACCGGACCTGATGGCCCTGACCGGAGGCGACATCGCCCTGGAGCGCAGCCACGACGGGAGGGTCGCCAACCTGACCCTGTCCCGTCCGGGGACCTACAACGTCGTCACCATGGCGATGCGCCGGCGCATGGCCGAGCGCTTCGCCGAGATCGACGCCGACGAGACCGTGCGGGTGGTCGTGATCCGGGGAGAGGGGGAGCACTTCACCTCGGGGGGGGACATCGCCGGGTTCATGG
>DASQQH010000452.1:0-2723 GCA_035643555.1 Acidimicrobiales bacterium
GAACTGGGCGCCGTGGGCCTTGACCCGGGACCAGTTGATCGCGCCCTGGTAGGAGGAGACGTCCAGGCCGGGTTGGGAGGCCGACGACGCCGGGCCCGGGCTCGCGGCGGGGCCGCGCCCGGGCCGGGCCAGCCCGGCGCCGGCGTGGTCGACCCCGGGATGGGTGAGGCGCTCGGGACAGCCGGGATGCGCCTGGTGGCGGTGGACCCGGAGGCGGGCCCTGGCGGTGCGCAGCTGGGCGTTCACGGACCGCTGGTGGGGGCTCACCCCCGGCCCCGGCGCCACGATCCTGGTGGGGTTCACCGGCGGGGGCGAGCTGGCGCCGGCGGGGGCGGCCAGCCCCAGGCCGGCCACCGCCACGGCAAGGACCGCGGTGGCCAGGTAGGCCCAGTGGCGTCGATGGGGTGGCGCGTGGTGGGTCGACATGCTCCTCCGGTGGTCCCGGTCCCACGACGCCCCCGGTGAGCCGGTTGGTCTGTCCGCCTGCCGCGTGCGCCGGCCAGGGTGCCAGGGGAGACCAGCGGGACACAACCCGTGGCCGCCGGTGGCGGGACCATCGCCGCCGCGACCGGGGCGCCGGTCTGGGGAGAACACTCCCCCGACGCCTCGTGGGCCCGCCACCATGACGCTCCGCCCACCGCCCGAGCCCTCGAGCGGGGCCCCGACCCGCCATCGCGGGTCGCCGCCCGAGGCGGGCCCGCCATCGCCGACGACCGCCCGGCGACGGCCCGGCACGTGCCGGGATCGCCCCGTCTTCAGCCGGCGGCCCGGAGCCCGACCGGACAGCTACCGGCCGGGCTGGGCGACCCCCCCTTACCCCGGTGGGTCAGACCCCGACCTCGGTCTCGGCCTCGGACTCGGCCCCGCTCTCGGTCTCCAGGGCGATGGCGGCGGCCCGCATCTGGTCCATGAACTCCTGCAGCTCGCCGGGGGTGGTGAGTTCCCGCTGGACCAGCGCCGTCAGCAGGGTCTCCACCGGGGCCGCCACCGACGGGTCCATGGCGGAGGCCACCTGCCACAGGTCCAGCAGCGGGTTGATGACCCGGCTGGCCGAGATGGCCGTATCCGTGTGGGCGCCGAGGAAGCTATCGATCTCCTGGTCCAGATGTTCCAGGCTCTGGCTCATCGGTCGCTCAGTCCTCCCATCCTGGTGTCGCTGGCGTCATCCGGGGCCAACAGTGCGGCCCCGGGTGTGGATTCCATGGTCCCGGCTGGGGCCGGCCCAGGTGCCCGCCAGGCGGGCTGAACCCATCATCGTAGTGGTACCCAAACCACCGGCGGTCGTCCCCTCCGGTGGTGGCCCTCAGCGCCAGTCGCCCTCGGGTCGCTCCCGGGAGACGGCCCGGACCAGCAGGGCGGCCACGGCCTCCAGGGCCAGGTGGTAGCCGAGGCCCCCGAAGCCGACGATGCTCCCGTTGGCCACGGGGGCCACCACCGAGGTGTGCCGCCACGCCTCCCGGGCCGCCGGGTTGGACAGGTGGAGCTCGACCACCACCCCCTCGTAGGCGGCCAGGGCGTCGGCCAGGGACCAGGAGTAGTGGGTGAGGGCGCCGGCGTTGACCACGATGGCGGCCGTCCGGCCCCGGGCCCCGTGGACGGCCTCGACCAGGTCGGCCTCGGCGTTGGACTGGACGTGCTCCAGCCGCAGGCTCCGGGCGGTCGCCGCCGCCCGGGCCGTGGCCACGTGGTCCTCCAGGGTCTCGGTGCCGTAGACCGCCGGCTGGCGGGTGCCGAGCAGGTCCAGGTTGGGACCCGACAGCAACAGCACCACCGGCCAGCCCCGCTGCGGGGCGGCGGTCGGGGCCTCGTCGGGGTGGCTCACGGGGTGGAGGCTCCCAGCTCCGCCAGGGTGGCCAGGACGTCCTCGGTCCCCACCCCACCCACCACCTGGGGGCCCGCCGGGCTGTCCAGGACGAAGGTCAGCCCGTCAAGGGCCTTCTTGTCCCGGCCCATCAGCGCCACCAGGACCGCCGGGTCGGCCCCCGGGGGGAGACAGGTGGGCAGGCCATACCCCTCCACCACACGGTGATGCTCCTGGACCCGGGCGTCGTCGATGCGGCCCAGCCGGCGGGCCAGGCGGGCGGCGAAGACCAGCCCGATCCCCACGGCCTCCCCGTGGCGGAGGGCCGCCCCGGGCCCGCCCGCCCATCCAGCGGTCTCCAGGGCGTGGGCCAGGGTGTGGCCGTAGTTGAGCAGGGCCCGCCGTCCCCCCTCCCGCTCGTCGGCCGCCACCACCTCCGCCTTGCGGGCGACGCAGCGCGCCACCCGCTCGGTGAGGGGGAGGTCCGCCAGGTCGTCCACCCCCAGGAAGGCGTACTTGGCCATCTCCCCGAGGCCGCTGCGGTACTCGGCGGGGGGCAGGGTCTCCAGGACGTCGGTGTCGCAGAGCACCGCCGCCGGCTGCCAGAAGGCCCCGACCAGGTTCTTGCCCTCGGGGAGGTTGACCCCGCACTTGCCCCCGATGGCCGCGTCCACCTGGGCCAGCAGGGTGGTGGCCACGTGGACAACGGCCACCCCCCGGTGCCAGCAGGCGGCGGCGAACCCGGCCACGTCGGTGACCACCCCCCCGCCCACGGCCACCACCACGTCCCGCCGGGTGAGGCCGTGGCGGGCGAACCCCCGGCACAGGTCCTCCACCGTGGCCAGGGACTTGGCTTCCTCCCCCTCCCCGATCACCAGGTCGACCCGGTCGACGCCGGGGTCGACCGACCACCCCACCTGGT
>DASQQH010000453.1:0-4764 GCA_035643555.1 Acidimicrobiales bacterium
CTGCCCCTCGACGAGGGGAACTGGGAGGTGGTCGCCCCCTCGCCCCTGCCCTACCGGGACCTCAACCAGGTCCCCCGGGAGATGACCAGGGCCGATCTGGCCGCCGTCCGCCGCCAGTTCCAGGACGCGGCGAGACGGGCCGCCGGGTGCGGGTTCGACCTGCTCGAGGTGCACCTGGCCCACGGCTACCTGCTCTCCAGCTTCCTGTCCCCCCTCACCAACGTCCGCACCGACGCCTACGGGGGCAGCTTCGAGGCCCGGGCCCGGTTCCCCCTGGAGGTAGTCGCCGCGATGCGGGAGGTCTGGCCCGCCGACCGGCCCCTCTCGGCCCGGATCTCGGCCACGGACTGGATGCCGGGGGGCTTCTGCGGCGACGACGCCGTGGCCCTGGCGCCCCTGCTGGTGGCGGCGGGGGTCGACGTCGTCGACGTGTCCACCGGCCAGGTCCACCCCGACCAGGCCCCCGACTACGGACGCCTGTACCAGACGCCCTTCGCCGACCGGATCCGCCACGAGGCCGGCGTCCCCACCATGACCGTGGGGGCGGTGTCCTCGGTGGACGACGTCAACACGATCATCCTGGCCGGGCGGGCCGACCTGTGCCTGCTGGCCCGGCCCCACCTGGTCGACCCCTACTGGACCCTCAACGCCGCCCTGGACCAGGGCTACGAGGGCCCGGGGGTGGTGTGGCCCAAGCAGTACCTGCCCGGCAAGCGGGCCAGGCGGCGGGCACAGGCGCCCTAGCCCCGTGGGCTGTGGCCACCGCCGGGGCGACCCCGGGGCGCTCGCACCGGGCGGGCGGGTCGTTGGCGTGGGCGTCGACGGTGAGGGTGGGGCTCACCAGCGGATCCATGGCACGATAGGAGGGTGAGCGGCGACGCCGCGGCCACCGAGACGCCCGAGGTCTCCCCGGCCCACCGCAGGTACCTCGAGGCCGCCTACTACCTGGTCGACGAGGGGATGGAGATCCGGCGGTCCCGCCTGGCCACCTGGCTCGGGGTCTCCGCGCCCTCGGTGACCGAGGCGGTGGCCCGCCTGCGCCGCGACGCCCTCTTGGTGGAGGGGCCCCACCAGACCCTCCGGCTCACCGAGCGCGGCCACCGGGTGGCGGCCGACGTGGTCCGCCGTCACCGCATCGTCGAGGCCTGGGCGGTGCTGTCCCTGGGCCTGGACTGGGTCACCGCGGACGAGGAGGCCCAGCGCCTGGCCCCGGTCGTCTCCGACGCGGTCCTGGCCCGCATGCACGAGGTGATCGGCCGCCCGGCGTGCTGCCCCCACGGCAACCAGATCCCCGGTGAGCCCGCCGCCGAGCTGGTGGCCAGGCGCCTGGTGGACCTGGCGCCCGGCACCGAGGGGTGGGTGGCCCGGATCAGCGAGCTGGCCGAGCACGACGCCCACGAGATCCTGGACCTCGCCGAGCGGGCCGGGCTGGTCCCCACCACGCCGGTCACGGTGGCCGCCGTGGCCCCGGACGGGGCCATGACCCTCGAGGTGCGGGGCCGGTCGGAGCGGGTGTGGCCCCGGGTGGGCTCGGCGGTCTGGGTCACCGAGGACCCCCGGGTGGTCCGGGGGCGGGAGGCCGGGGACCAGGTGGCCGCCCCCGACCCCGTCGCCCCCTAGCCCCCGCCCAGGTGGGCCCGGAGGGCCTCCCGGTAGTCGCCGAAGTAGCGGGAGATGACCTCGAGGGAGAACTCGGGGAGGATCGAGGACGCCGGCTCCCGCGCCAGGAGGAACTCGAAGGACGCCCGGATCACCTCCTCGTCCCCCGCCTCGGGCGCCCCCACCTCGTCGGCCAGGGTGGCCGGGACGGCCACGGTGTGGCTGGTGGTGGCGGCGCCCTGGCGGACCTCGACGGCGTAGCGGCCGTCCCCCTGGGCCCGGATGTCGATGTCGGCCATGGGCTGGTCGCCGCTCAGGCGGCGGGCGGGGTGGGGAAGCCCCCCACCGCCTCCTCGTAGGCGGCGGCCACCCGCAGGCAGACCTCGTCGGCGAAGCGGGGCCCGACGATCATCAGCCCCGTCGGCAGGCCGTCCACCAGCCCGGCGGGGACCGAGGTGGCCGGGTGCCCGCTGACGTCGAAGGGGGCGGTGTTGGGGATCATCTCGAGGCCCCGGGCGACGTAGTCCTCCCGGGAGCCCCCCGGGTCGGGGAGGGGGGAGGCCACCACGGGCAGGGTGGGCAGCACCAGGGCGTCCACCCCGGCCAGGGCGGCGTCGTAGGCGGCGCGCAGCTCGAGGGCGAGGTTCCTCGCCATCGCGTAGTGGCGGCCGTCGTTGGCGTCGAGGGCGTAGCGGCCCCCCAGGATCACGAGCTTGACGGTCTCGGAGAGCTCGTCGGCGTGGACCCGCCGGCCCCTGGCGTAGTGGGCGATGAGCTCGGGGTCGTACAGCCCGGGGGTGTTGAACCCGTAGGCGTTGCCGTCGATCATCTGGGCCAGGGTCCCGTCGGTGCCGATGACGTTCCACACGTGCATCCCGTGGCGGTGCCAGGGCACGCTCAGGGTGGTGACCTTGGCCCCCGCCCCCTCCAGGCGGGCGATCGCGGCCCGCACGGCCTCGTCGACCCCGGGCTGGGAGAGGCCGGGGATGCCAAAGCCCTCCTCCACCAGGCCCAGGCGCAGCCCCGACACCCCGGCGTGGAGCTCGGCCAGGTAGTCCCGGGGGGGGAGGGCGGCCCGCTGGCGGTGGTCGAGGCCGTCGGGGCCCGCCAGGACGCCGAGCATCGTGGCCGCGTCCTCCACGGTGCGGGTGATCGGGCCCAGGTGGTCGATGGTGTTCTCGATGGGGAAGGCGCCGGTGTAGGGGACCAGACCGTGGGTCGGCTTGTGGCCCACCGTCCCGGAGAAGGCGCTCGGGATGCGGACCGAGCCACCCTGGTCCCCGCCGACGGCGCCGGTCACCGCCCCGGTGGCCACCAGCACGGCGGCACCGCTGGAGGACCCCCCCGCCGACCGGGAGCGGTCCCAGGGGTTGCGGACCGGCCCCGGCCGGGAGGTGTGGCTCCCCCCCGAGAAGCACAGGTCCTCGCACACCGCCTTGCCGGCGACGGTGGCGCCGGCCTCGAGCACCCTGGTGACCACCGTGGCGTCCCGGGTGGGGACGAAGCCCTCCAGGGAGGCGGAGCCGTTCATCATGGGCACCCCCGCCACCTCGATGTTGTCCTTGATGGCCACCCGCCACCCGGCGAGGGGCCCGTCCCGGCCGGTGGACAGGTCGGTGGTGACGTACCAGGCCCCGAGGTCGTTCTCGGCCGGGTCCGGTCGGTGGTAGGGGCGGTCCGGTGGCGTCGGCGCGGTCTCCTGGTACAGGCGCTCCACCTCGTCGTAGGAGGGGATCGTGGCCTCGAGGAGGCCGGCGAAGGACGCCAGGTCCCCGGGGCTCAGGTGGAGCCCGTAGCGGGTGGCGATGGCGGCCAGATCGTCGCCCGTGGGGGGGGTGAGGGGCATCTGGGTCTCCTTCCGTCGGGGCGCTCGGGCCCTGCGCCGGCGCCCGACACCTGCTCGGGCCGACGCTACCCCCGCCGTCGTGGCTGGTCGAGGGTCGGGGCCGAGGTTCTCCTGCCCGAGGCCCGGGGCGGCCACGCCCGGTCGCACACCCGCCGCCGGTGGCTCCACGCGGCCTCAGCTGGTGAGCAGGCCCCCGTCCACGGGCAGGGTCACCCCCGAGACGTAGGCGGCGGCGTCGCTGCACAGGAAGACCAGGGCGGCGGCGGCCTCCTCGGGATCGCCGGCCCGGCCGGCGAGCACCCGGGCCATCTGGGTGTCGAGGTAGCCGGGGGGGTACTGGTCGGTCATCTCCGAGGGGAAGAAGCCCGGCGCCAGGAGGTTCACCCGGATCCCCTTGCGCCCCGTCCACTGGCTGGCCAGGTCCCGGGTGAGACCGATCAGCCCGGCCTTGCTGGCGGCGTAGGCGGCCTGGGGGAGCCCGGCGGTGGTGAGGCCCAGCACGCTGCCCACGTTGACGATCGCGCTGCCCGGGGACATCACCCGCCCGCAGGCCTGGGCCATCCAGTAGCAGCCCTCCAGGTTGACCTCGATGACCCGGTGGAAGTCCTCGGGGGACTCCCGGGTGGCGGGGTGGGCCGTGCCCACGCCGGCGTTGTTGACCAGCAGGTCCACCTGGCCGAAGGTCTCCATGGCGGCGTCCACCAGCGCCTGGCACTGCTCGGGCCGGGCCACGTCGGTGCCCACGGCCACCGACCGCCGCCCCGCCGACTCCACCGCCTTGGCCGTGTCGGCCAGGCGGTCCTCCCGCCGGGCGCCCAGGGCCACGTCGGCGCCGGCCTCGGCCAGGGCCCTGGCGAAGGCGACGCCAAGGCCCGAGGAGGCCCCGGTCACGACGGCCACCCGGCCGTCCAGGCGGAAGCGGTCCAGGATGCCCACGGCGTTCCTCCTTGTGTCGTCAGCCCGCCCGGGCCGGGGGGCTCAGATGTCCACGTCGGCCGCGTCCGGGTCCTCCTGGCCCGTCGACAGGGAGGCGAACACCGCCGGGGGGTCCCGCCACACGGGGGGGAGGGTGCCCGCGGCGGCGTCCCGCAGGGCCCGCCACACCCGCTCGGGGGTGCAGGGCATGTCGAGGTGGCGGACCCCGAACGGGGCCAGGGCGTCCACCACGGCGTTCTGGACCGCGGGGGTGGCCCCGATGGTGGCCGCCTCGCCGATCCCCTTGGCCCCCAGGGGGTTGAGGGGGGTGGGGGTCTCGGTGGTGGCGGCCTCGAAGGAGCAGAACTCCGCCGCCGAGGGCATGGCGTACTCGGCCAGGGTGG
>DASQQH010000454.1:0-4663 GCA_035643555.1 Acidimicrobiales bacterium
GGGGAACCCGGTGGTCCCCGAGGTGTACTGGAGTTGCGCCGGGCCCTCCGGGCGGACCTCGGGCAACGGGCGCTCACGCCCGTTCCAGGCACGAACCTCGTCCTCCCACCCGGCGAAGCTGGTCCGGTGGCGCAGATCCGCCAGCCCTTGGACGGCCTCGGCGGCGATCGCGGCCATGTCGGTGCCGCGGAAGGCATCGGCGTGCACCAGTCCGGCGGAGCGGGACTGGCGGAGGACGTAGCGGAGTTCCGCCGCCCGCAGGGCGGGGTTCGCCGTCACCAGCACCAGCCCGGCCAGCGCGACCCCGTATTGCAGGACGACCCACTCGGGGATGTTCGGCGCCCAGACGGTGAGGCGCTCCCCCGGCTCGAAGCTCGCCAGCAGCCATCGGGCACAGCGCTCCGCCTCGCCGAGCAGCTCCCGGTAGGTCCAGCGCCGGTCACGGCGGGCGGCTCCGGTGGGCGAGGGACCCTCCGGCGGTGCCACCTCGACGAGGGCGGTGGCCTCGGGGGCCTCGGCGGCCGCCCGGCGCAGCAGCTCGCCGGTGGTCAGGTCGGACATGGCCCCACTGGTGTCGGCCGGCAGCAGAGATCGGCTGAGCCCACCCACGCCCATCACCTCCCGGACCCCGGTCTTCCGGGCGCCTCGTCGGGATCCGGGATCGGGCCGCCGCCGTCGGGGATGGGCAGCCCCGAGTCCCGCCAGTCGACCGCAGCGTGGAACCCGTGCTGGCGGGCGAATGCGGCGAACCAGTGGCCTTCCGGGGAGTGCCGAGCGACGCCGTCGAAGAGCGTGGCCAGGAGCTGGGTACCGTGCAGGCCCATGTTGTCGAGGGCCTGGTTGATCATCAGCTTCTGCATCACCAACTGGTTGGTCGGCACCGAGGCGATCCGATCGGCCAGTCGTTCCACGGTGTCGCCCAACAGGTGGGCGGGCACCGCCTCGTGGACCAACCCCCACTGAGCGGCGGTGGCCCCGTCAATGGTGTCGCCGGTCAGCAGCAGCCGCTTCGCCCGCTCCGCGCCCAGGCGGTAGACCCACATTCCGGTGGTCGGACAACCCCACACCCGGGCTGGGGGGTAGCCGATCCTGGCGTCATCGGCCATCACCACCAAATCACAGGACAAGGCGATATCGCTGCCTCCGGCGACCGCGTGCCCGTGCACCTGGCACAGCGTGGGCTTGAGCGAGCGCCAAAGACTGGCGAACCCGTCGGTGTTGCGCTTCATCTCCCGGTAGTCCTTGATAGGGTCCCAGACGGGGCCTTGGCGCCACCGCTCCCCGCCACCGGCCTCCGCGTACTCCTTCAGGTCGTAGCCCGCGCAGAACGCCCGTCCAGCGCCGGACACCACGATGACGTGCACGTCGTCGTCCTCGTTGGCTTGCTCCACGGCTGCCCGGATCTCCCCCGGCATCTCTTCGTTGATGGCGTTGAGCCGCTCGGGGCGGTTGAGCGTCAGGTACGCCCGCCGGCCCCGGACCTCGTAGTGCAAGGTCTCGAACACGCCGACCTCCAGTCCTCGTCGTTGCCGTACCAACAGCCCGGCCCCCCGGGGCTCCGACCAGCTGGAGATCGACCATCCCACCGGGGCGGTATCGGTGACCGTAGGGCTGGCACACGACGCTGGCAAGAAGCGTTTCGGCCCCCCGTCCTTCCTCGCAGCCCACCCGGTCGACGACAACCGCGGCCGAGGACGCCTGATCCCGCCACACCATCGCCCCCACCTCCATCCGCTGGGAGCTCGCCCCACTGGCGCGCCCCCGCAGCGGACCCCGATCAACGGTCACCCTCGACGCCGGCCCCCTGCCCGGTGCCGGGAGCGGGCAACCAATGGGTGGCGAGCCCTGGAGCGATCCGTCCCCACGTTCGCCCTGGTGGAGCCGACAGCCCGTGGAGCCGGTTGGGCCGCCGTCCCGGGGCTTGACTTCGTACCTAGGTACAGGGTTTACCGTACAGGTATGCGCAGCTCCGAGGTGGCCTCCCTGGCGGGGGTCAACGTTCAGACCCTTCGCTACTACGAGCGGCGCGGGATCCTTCCCCAGCCGCTGCGGTCCGACTCCGGATACCGCTCCTATGACGCCCAGGCGGTGCGTACCGTCCGGTTCGTGAAGTGTGCCCAGCAGCTCGGCTTCTCCCTCGAGGAGGTCGACTCGCTGCTGGAGCTCGCGGCAGGCGGGCCAAGAAACTGCGATGCGGCGAAGATGCTCGCCACCGAGAAGATCGGCGAGCTGGAGGCGAAGATCACTCGCCTTTCGGTCATGCGCGAGTCGCTCCTTCAGCTCGTGGCCACCTGCGATCGCAGCCCGACCAAGCGAGAATGCCCCCTCCTCGAGGCGATCGAGGACGACACCATCACCGAAGGAGAGATCACATGACCGAATCGTACGCCTGCAACGATCCCGCGTTCCTCTCGACCGTGGACGGCTACCGAGCCTTCCCCCAGCTCCTGGGTCTCCTCGCCCGGGGCCCCGTCGATCTTGACGGCCTGGCTGAGGTCGCTGGACCGGCTGGCGCCGAGTTGGCCCGGGTCGTGCGCGCGGCCCCGGGGAGCGAATGGGACCGGGATGGACGGCTGGTGGGCTTCGGCATCACGCCACGGCCGACCGACTACCGCTTCCTGGTCGGAGGCAGGACCCTCTATACCTGGTGCGCCAGCGACGCCCTGTTCTTCACCGTCATCCTCGGCACGGACACCGTTGCGGAGTCCACCTGCCCCGCAAGCGGAAGGCGAATCCGTCTGGAGGTCGCTCCCGACGCCGTCACCTCGGTCACGCCGCCCGAGGCGGTCGTGTCGCAACTCCACCGTGATGGCCTCGTCCGGAATCTTCGCTCCGAGGTCTGCGATCATGGCCACTTCTTCGCCTCGGCGGCCTCCGCGGCAGGCTGGATGGCCGAGCATCCAGAGGGTCGAGTGGTGAGTGTCCCTGACGCCTTCGCCGAATGCCGGGCGGCCTGCGAGGAACTCGGGTGGTCGTCCCCCGAGACGGCGACCCGGTGACCACAGGCCGCGGGTCCGACGCAGCGACACCGGACCCACCCCCCACGGACGTGCGGATCTCCATCCTGCATACCCCGCACTGCCCGTCGGTCAGCCGGTTGCGGGCGGACGTGGAGGCGGTCCTCGAGCGCCTCGGGGCGGTGGGGGCCATCGAGGAGATCGAGGGGGCGTATCTCTCACCCACCTTGCTGATCGACGGAGCCGAGATGGACGGCTATCCGGGGGGGACCGAGCCTGCGTGCCGGGTCGAGCTTCCCACCCGGGAGCAGATCCTGTCTGCCATCGCGCGACGGGGACGAGGGGCACCGACCGCTACCGGCCAGCAGGAGGATCGGAACGGGCATCCGTGAGCAGCGCCGAGGCGAGCTCCCATCTGGTCCTCGGCGACCGGGGGCCCTGCGGGCGGTCGCCGCCATCGGCTCCTGCCGAGCCCTCCCCGGTGCGGGGCGTCCGGTCTGCTTCGGCTGGGAGCCGTGGTCGTCGTCGGAACCGTGGCCGTCGTCGTCGCAATGGGGCGGTGCACGTCTCGGACCCCCTCGCCCAGAGAGGCTGACCACCCCGGGCCTCCCACCCGTCGGCGTCCAGGTCCCGCCCGCGCTGGTCCGGATCCGTTCGCCACGGGTGGCGTCTGCGGCCGGGCTACAGACTCCCCGCCAGTGTGTTGCCGAGGAGCGTCTGCAGCCCGTTGTTCGCCGGGGGCACCACCTGGGGCTTGCCCAGCTGGGTGTACACCCGGTTGGCCAGGCCCTGGAGGGCCTGGTTGGGCGACGGGGCCACGGGCCCCGTGGCCGTGGCCGTGGAGGGGCCTCGCGGGACAGCGGCCAGGTACGAGGAGCAGTTGAGCTTGCTGCCCGAGGCGGCCAGCTTCTCCAGCATGGGGCGCAGGGGGGCGCCCTGGGGGGTGGTGGTGAGGGGGGCCAGGAGACCGCAGACCAGGCCGTTGACCTGGTTGAACATGACGAACACCTTGAAGGAGCCAACGTGGGAGCCGTCGGGAAGGGCCGTTGGGGACACGGCGTGGGCCACCTTGTCGGTGTAGTGGTACAGGCCGGTGACCAGGGCCTGGATGTTGGCCTGGTTGGCGATGAGCACCCGGCTGACGCTGGCCCCGGAGCTGATCAGCTTGTCCATCGAGGGGCGGTAGTCGGCCAGCAGCTGGGCCAGGTCCTCCGAGACCGGCTGGAGGCTCATCAACATGTGCTGGAGGGCCCCCTCGGCGGCGGTCAGGGGGGGCAGGGCCTGGTTCTGCAGGTTGGCGATCTTGTTGAACACCGGGCCCTCGTTCTCGATGGCCTGCTGGAACCGGTCGAAGGACTGGAGGGCGACCAGCTGGTCCTGGATGGTCCTGGAGAGCAGCCCGGACAACGCCGCGTTGTCCCCGATGCTCCGGGCGATGGCGGGGCCCTCCCCCCGCACGGCGGCGTCCAGGTTGGAAAGCACGGTGGCCAGGTCCCGGGTGTTGACCGAGCGCAGCAGGGGCACCGCCGTGGCGATCAGGTTGTTGACGGCGGGGAAGACCTTCCCGGTGGCGGGGAGGGACTGGCCCGTTGCCAGGAACGGCCCATGGTCACCCCGGGGCAGGTGGAGGAGGACCTCCTCGTTGCCGAACAGGCTCTTGGGCCGCAGGCTGGCCTGGGCGTCGGTGGGGACCTGGAACCCGTGCT
>DASQQH010000455.1:0-2318 GCA_035643555.1 Acidimicrobiales bacterium
GGACGTCGGTGTGGAGGACGAGGAGTTCGTGGTCCTGGTGGGGCCGTCGGGATGCGGGAAGTCGACACTGCTGCGCATGATCGCCGGCCTGGAGAGGATCTCGTCGGGGGACATTTTCATCGACGGGGACCGGGTGAACGAGCTCCCACCGAAACAACGGGGGTGCGCGATGGTGTTCCAGAACTACGCGCTCTATCCCCACATGAAGGTGTACGAGAACATGGCGTTCAGCCTGACGCTGCGAAAGGCGCCCAAGCACGTCATCGACGAACGCGTGCGGGAGGCGGCGAAGACCCTGGAGATCGATCCGTACCTGGATCGCTATCCCAAGGCCCTGTCGGGCGGGCAGCGCCAGCGCGTGGCGATCGGGCGGGCTCTGGTACGGGACCCGTCGGTCTTCCTCTTCGATGAGCCGCTGTCCAACCTGGACGCGAAGCTCCGGGTGGCCATGAGGGTGGAGCTGAAGGAGCTGCAGCGCCGGTTGCGGCGGACGGTGATCTACGTGACCCACGACCAGGTCGAGGCCATGACCATGGGCGATCGGATCGTGATCATGCACGACGGCGTGGTGGAGCAGGCGGGGAGCGCCCTCGAGGTCTACGACCGGCCGCGGAACACCTTCGTCGCCGGCTTCATCGGCTCTCCGGCCATGAACATGTTCGCCGCGAACGTCCGACGCGCGGACGGGGGGCTGGTGGCCGAGAGCGAGTGGGGAGAGCAGTGGCCTGCCCCGGGGGCAGAGGTCGGCGACGGGCAGAAGGTCGTCTACGGGATACGCCCGGAGCATCTCCGCCTGACCGGGCCCGACCAGGGGGTCAGGGCGACGGTCACGGTGGTGGAGCACATGGGCTCGCAGACGGCGGTGGCATTTCGGCCCTGGAACGGTGGACCCAGCATGGAGCTGGTGTCGCCGGACCGCCTGGACGTGAAGCCGGAACAGGAGGCGTGGGTGACGCCGACGCCCGGCGCGGTGCACCTGTTCGACGCGGCGAGCACCGAGCGCCTGGCGAGCGGGAGCGACAGGTGACCCGGATCGAGGGGGTCGAGGCCCGGGTGGTGGGGGTGCCCCTGGACCGTCCCACGGCCTTCGCCACGAGGAGCGTGCAGGTCCGACATTACGTGCTGGTCCGAGTGAGGACCGATGACGGGGGCCAGGGCAACGGGTTCTGCTACGCCGGGAGCGTCGCCGGGGAGGTGGTCGCCGAGGCGGTGCGGTCGCTGCTCGCGCCGGTGGTCACGGGCCAGGACCCCTACCGGGTCCCGGGCCTCTGGCGGGCCATGTACCAAGAGGCGCTGCTGCACGGGCGGGCAGGCTCGGTGATGCGGGGACTGAGCGCCATCGACATCGCCCTGTGGGACCGGAACGCACGGGCGGCGGGGCTTCCGTTGTGGCGGTACCTGGGAGCTGTCGAGGACGAGAGTGTCCCGGCCTACGCCAGCGGGGGGTACTACCTGGGCGGGAAGGGCCCCGAGCAGCTCGCCGAGGAGGTCAGCTCCTACGTGGCGGCCGGCTTCGGAGCCGTCAAGATCAAGATCGGCCGGCTGTCGCCGGCCGAGGACGCCGAGCGCCTGGCCGCGGTGCGGGACGCGGTGGGGCCGGCGGTCACGGTCATGCTCGACGCCAACAACGCCTGGAGCGACCTTCCGACGGCACTCGCCGCGCTGCGCGCCTACGAGCCCTACAACCCGTACTGGATCGAGGAACCCTTCAGCCCCGACGACATCGACAACCACGCGAGGTTGGCCGGGCGGACGCCCGTCCTGGTGGCGACCGGTGAGATCGAGGCGGGCAGGTGGCGGCACCTCGAGTTGCTTCGCCGGGAGGCGGCGGCGATCCTCCAGACGGACGCCGCGGTGGCGGGGGGGATCACGGAGTTCTTCCGGGTGGCCCACACCGCCGCGAGCTTCGGCGTCACGGTCTGCCCCCACTGGTTCCATGACCTGCACGTCCACTTGGCCGCCAGCCTTGAGAACGCAAGGTACGTGGAGTTCTTCCCCGACGACCAGGTCCTGAACTTCCGGCGCCTCCTCGATCGCCAACTGGAGGTCAAGGGGGGACGCCTCCTGCTTCCGGTGGATCCGGGGCTGGGGTTCGAGTTCGACCCCGCTGCGGTGGACCGATGGGCCCTGGGGCCGTGGGCATGAGGACCTCGTCCCCGGGGCCACGGTCGCCACGGCCCCCGGGCCACCGCCTCGCCGTGAGCACCCGGGCGGGGCCCCGAGGGCCAGGCGAGGAGGAGGACAGACCATGAGCGAGGAGGACCCCGGCGCAACGGTGACCCCCGTGGCGCCCAGGCGCAGCGCCGCCTGGTTCGGCA
>DASQQH010000456.1:0-5044 GCA_035643555.1 Acidimicrobiales bacterium
TTGCTGAAGTTCCTGGGCGACGACAACGTGTTCGACGTCGAGAGCTTCATGCACGCCGTGGAAGTCATGTTCCTGGCGCAGGAGATCCTGGTGGGCAACGCCGACTACCCGACCGACAAGATCGCCGAGACCGCCCGCCGCTTCCGTCAGCTCGGCCTCGGCTACGCCAACCTCGGGGCGCTGCTGATGGCCCTCGGGGTCCCCTACGACTCCGACCAGGGCCGGGCCTGGGCAGGGGCCATCACCGCCCTCATGACCGGCCACGCCTACGCCACCTCCGCCCGCACCGCCGCCCAGATGGGGCCCTTCGCCGGCTTCCACGAGAACCGGGAGGCCATGCTCGACGTGTTGCGCATGCACCGGGACCAGCTGGGGACCATCGACAAGGACCTGGTCCCGGGCGAGCTGGTCACCACCGCCGAGGCGGCCTGGGACCGGGCGGTGGCCCTGGGGGAGGAGCACGGGGTGCGGAACTCCCAGGCGACCCTCCTGGCGCCCACGGGGACCATCTCGTTCCTGATGGACTGCGACACCACCGGCATCGAGCCCGACCTCGGCCTGGTCAAGACCAAGAAGCTGGTGGGCGGGGGCACCATGTCCATCGTCAACCACACCGTGCCCCGGGCCCTGGCCAGCCTGGGCTACGACGGCGACCAGGTGCGGGCGATCGTGGCCCACGTCGACCAGCACCACTCGATCGTGGGCGCCCCCGGCCTGCGGGCCGAGCACCTGCCGGTCTTCGCCTGCTCCATGGGGGACAACGCCATCCACTACATGGGCCACATCCGGATGATGGCCGCCGCCCAGCCCTTCCTCTCGGGGTCGATCTCCAAGACCGTCAACATGCCCGAGGAGGTGTCGGTCGAGGACGTCGAGGGCCTGCACCTGGACGCCTGGCGCCGTGGGCTCAAGGCCGTGGCCATCTACCGGGACAACTGCAAGGTCGCCCAGCCCCTGTCGATGAGCCGGCGGCCGGGGACGGCGACGCCGACCTCCGAGGCCGAGGCCCACGACCAGGAGCTGGCGGCGAAGGTGGCCGAGCTGGAGCAGGCCCTGGAGCGCCAGACGGTGGTGGTCAAGCAGCCCATCCGGGAGCGCCTGCCCCGGCGGCGCCGGTCGTCCACGTTCAAGTTCCAGGTGGCCGACTGCGAGGGCTACGTCACCGTGGGGGAGTACGAGGACGGCCGCCCCGGCGAGGTCTTCATGAAGGTGTCCAAGCAGGGCTCCACCCTGGCCGGGATCATGGACGCCTTCTCGGTCGCCGTCTCCATCGCTCTGCAGTACGGGGTCCCCCTGTCGACGTTCGTGCGCAAGTACACGAGCATGCGGTTCGAGCCGGCGGGGATGACCGACGACCCCGACATCCGCCTGGCGAGCAGCCTGGTGGACTACATCTTCCGCCGGCTGGCCGTGGACTACCTGCCCTACGAGGAGCGGGCCGAGCTGGGGATCTTCACCACCGGGGAGCGCAGCCAGCCCACCCTCCCCGGCGTCGAGGAGGTGGGCACCCCCTCGACCCCGACGGTGGAGAGCGCCCTGGCCGCCGCCGACGAGGCCGGCCCGGCCCGCACCGCCCGGCCCGAGGTCCGGGACGCCCCCTACTGCTACCAGTGCGGCAACGTCATGCAGCGGGCGGGGGGCTGCTACGTGTGCGCCAGCTGCGGGTCGACCAGCGGGTGCTCCTGACCCGGCCCTGACCCCGGCCGGGCCAGGGCCGCCACGCCCCGTCTACGGTGGCCCTGGCCCCGGGTGAGGGGCCGTGCCGGTCCTCGCTGCCCGGCACGGTGGTAGCCGCCAGGACGAGAGAGGGCGCCATGGACTTCGCACTGTCACCCACCGCCAGGGAGCTCCGGGAGCGGCTGCTGTCCTTCATGGACGAGGCGGTGTACCCGGCGGAGCCGGTGGCCGACCAGCAGCTGGCCGACGCCGGTGACCCCCACGCCCACCCGCCCGTGCTCGAGGAGCTCAAGGCCGAGGCCCGCAAGCGGGGGCTGTGGAACCTGTTCCTGCCCCACGCCACGACCTGGACCGAGGGGCTGTCCAACCTGGACTACGCGCCCCTGGCCGAGATCACCGGCCGGAGCCCCCTCGGCCCCGAGGCGCTCAACTGCTCGGCGCCGGACACGGGCAACATGGAGATCCTCACCATGTTCGGCACCCCCGAGCAGCAGGAACAGTGGCTCCAGCCGCTGCTGGAGGGCGAGATCCGGTCCTGTTTCGCCATGACCGAGCCCGAGGTGGCCAGCTCCGACGCCACCAACATCGCCTGCCGGATCCGGACCGAGGGCGACGACTACGTCATCGACGGGCACAAGTGGTGGATCTCGGGCGCGGCGAACCCCCGGTGCAAGATCGCCATCGTCATGGGAAAGACCGATCCCGACGCACCGCCCCACCGCCAGCAGTCCATGGTCCTGGTCCCCCTCGACACCCCGGGCCTGCGGGTGGTGCGGAACCTCACCGTGTTCGGCTACGTGGACCGGGAGGGGCACTGCGAGCTCGCCCTGGACGGGGTGCGCGTGCCACGGTCCAACCTGCTCGGGGAGGAGGGTGGCGGCTTCGCCATCGGCCAGGCCCGCCTGGGCCCGGGCCGCATCCACCACTGCATGCGCAGCCTGGGCGCCGCCGAGCGGGCCCTGGAGCTGCTGTGCCGGCGGGTCAGCTCTCGCACCGCCTTCGGTCAGGCCCTCGCCGACCAGGGGGTCATCCAGGAGTGGGTCGCCGATGCCCGGATCGAGATCGACCAGGCGCGCCTGTACACCCTGTACACGGCCTGGCTCATGGACACCCAGGGCAACCGGGCGGCCCGCACCGAGATCGCCGGCATCAAGGTGGCCGTGCCCCAGGTGGCCCTCAAGGTCGTGGACCGGGCCATCCAGGCCCACGGCGGCGCCGGGGTCGGGCCCGACACCCTCCTGCCCAGCCTGTACGCCCACCTGCGGACCCTGCGCCTGGCCGACGGGCCCGACGAGGTGCACCGCCGCTCGGTGGCCCGCCGGGAGCTGCGCCCCTACCGCACCTGAGGTGCCCGACGGTCGGCACGCCCGGGCCATCGGCGCCCCGGCGGGCGGCGCCCCCGGGGAGGGGGGTCAGGTGGTGATGTCGGGGTGCGGGTGGTCCCGCCAGGACGACAGGCGCGCCGCGTACTCCCGCTGGAAGGCCAGGGGCTCGGCGTAGTCGCGCTCGAACAGGGCGATGAACAGGGTCAGGGTCAAGAAGGGGTGGGCGCCCAGCTCGTAGAGGGCGGGGTAGTCGTGGCGGGCGAGCGCCCGGCGCTCGGCGTCGGTGAACGACAGCCAGGTCGAGGCCTCGCCGCCGTGGCAGCTGAGCAGCCGGTTGGCCTCCTCGGCCTCCCACCAGGCCACGGTCCCTGCCGGGTCGGCCCGGTAGGCCTCGACCAGGTCGGGGTCCCGGTCCACGGTGTAGAGGAACTTGTCCACGACGTACCGGCTCATGCGGCCACGTTCCCCCCCGCGGGGGTCCCGGGCGGGGCGGGCCTCATCCGGGGGTCTCCGGGTACCAGGTGAAGTAGGCCTCCATGGTGTGGAACAGGTCCAGGGTGTCGACGTAGTCGGCGGCCACCCCGTCCCCGGCCGCCCCCATCATCACCAGGAAGTCCATGAACCCGTGGGTGGCGTTCCCCGGCCCCCACAGGCTGTCCAGGCTGACCTCGGCCAGGGCCTTTTCCACCGCGCCGGTGGCGATCCAGTCCACCGCCTTGGCGTCGAAGTCGGGGTCCGGCCCGTGCGGGCCGAACTGGCGGGGGCCGCCCCGCTCCAGGGACAGGTGCCCGGTCCCGATGATGGCGACGCGCCGGGGGTCGGGCCAGGAGGCGACCAGGCGCCGGAGGGTGCGGCCCAGCTCCACGAACCGCCAGGGCTGGGGCAGGGGCGGGGCGAAGACGTTGGTGTACACCGGCGCCACCGGGAGGTCGTTCTCCGGGCGCAGGGTGATGATGGGACAGGTCACGCTGTGGTCCAGACGCAGCTCGTTGCTGAACGCCAGGTCGAAGCCGGCGTCGAGGCCCTGGCGCAGGAGGTGGCGGGACAGACCCACCTCCCCGTCCAGGCCCAGCCGGGGGAGCCCGAACTCGCGCTCCTCGTTGTACCAGTTGGCGTCGTAGTAGGGGGCGGTGCCCACCAGGAACTGGGGCATGTTGTCCAGCCACAGCTGGTGGAAGTGGTCGGAGCCCACCAGGACCAGCACGTCGGGCCGGGCCCGGGTGAGGGTCGCCCGGAACGCGGCCACCTTGGCGGCCCACTCCTCGGCGAAGGGCGGCCGCTCGGGGGGCTGGGCGGTGGTGGCCCGGTAGTAGAAGGGGTGGTGGGTGGAGGCGATGACCGCGGCGACGGTGGCCATGGGCGCCCGGTCAGCCCCCGGCGGGGGCGTCCCCGTCCCAGGGCAGGTAGTGGGCGTTGGCGTCGACGTGGCGGTAGACGTCCATGGCGATGGGCCGCCGGCGCTCCTCGGCGAGCTGGCCGAGCAGCCCGGCCGTGCGGGCGAGGAGGGCGAAGCCCCGGAGGAGCTCCACCGGCAGCCCCAGATCGGCCAGGGCGGCCCCGCACACCCCGGCGCCGTTGAGTGGCAGACGGCGGCCGAGGACCTGGTCGTGGACACGGCCGATCGCCTGGTACAGGGCGAGGTGGGGCCCGGCGGTCCCCTCCTCGGCCGCCAGGGCGACCAGGGTCGGGGTGCGGGGATCGACGTCCTTGTGCACCGGGTGCCCGAGGCCCGGGATGAGGGTGCCGGCGGCGCGGGCCCGTCGCACCACGGCGAGGGCCAGGTCGTCCCAGCCGGCCCCGTCGTCGGGCAGGGGGGCGTCGTGGTCGGAGAGGGCCTCGGCGAGGAACCGGCCGGCGTCCTCGGTGACCCCGAGGAACCGTGACCCCCCGCCGAGCAGCCCCGCCGCCAGGGCCCCCTGGAGGGAGTCCGGGGCGCTCAGGTAGGTGAGCCGGGAGGCAATGGCCGTGGGGGTGAAGCCGTGGTCGGCGAGGGCCACCAGGACCGCCTCGAACACCCGGGTCTCGGAGGGGCTCGGCCGGCG
>DASQQH010000457.1:0-4327 GCA_035643555.1 Acidimicrobiales bacterium
TCGGCGGCCAACGCCGTCATCGACACGGTGGTGAGCCTGCGGACCCCCACCCCCGCCGGCGACTGCGTGGCGGTGGCGGTGCCCAGCCGTGGGGAGTACGGGGTGCCCGAGGGCCTGCAGTTCGGGTTCCCGGTGCGCTCCGACGGCGCGACCTGGGAGGTGGCCGAGGGCTTCGTCCACGACGACTTCGCCAAGCAGCGCCTGCAGGCCACCACCGAGGAGCTCGTGGGCGAACGGGAGGCGGTGAGCTCGCTGCTCACCTGAGCTGCCGCGCCCCCCGCGGTGGGCCCGGCTCAGGGTGCGGGCGTGTCCAGGTCGACGTCGATGCCCATGCGCTGCAGGTAGGCCATCTTGGCCTGAATGGCGCAGCGCCAGGCTTCCAGGTCGATCTGGAAGTGGTCCCGATCCCCCTCTTCGTAGGCGTGCTCGAGCTCGTCGAACGCGGTGTCCTCGGCGTCGAGCAAGGCCCGGTACCGAGCGAGCATGTGGTCGTCGATCACCCCGGTGAGCGTCACGGTTTCCTGCCCCCTGTCGTTGCTGTCGTCAGCCCAATCTAGCCCTGCGCGGACCCTTCGCTCGAACGCCGCCGGGGAACCCACCGCTCAGGTCGCCCGCCGGCGCAGGGGATGGGTCGGGGGGACCTCGATCACGGCGAGGCGGACGTCGTCGGGGTCGGCGATCCACATCTCCCGCAGCCCCCAGGGCTCGTCGGCGGGCTGGCGCAGGATGGCCACGCCCCGGGCGGCCAGCTCCCGGTGGGCGGCGTCCACATCGCGGACCTGGAGCCACAGGGCCAGCCGGGCCCCCGGGGGTTCGGCGTCGGGAGCCTGGCCGGACACCTCGAGGAGCCCCCCGCCGAGGAAGAAGACCACGCCCCGGTGGTCACCCGAGCCGAACTCCCGGTAGATGGCCAGGCCGAGGGTGTCCCGGTAGAAGGCCAAGGAGCGATCGAGGTCCCTCGGGTGCAACAGGATCCGGCTCGAGAGCACCTCCAGGGGCAGCGCGTTGCCACCGCCGGAGGTCACAGGTGGCACTGGGAGATGCCGTCGGCCGTGGCCAGGTGGTCGACCTGGCCACGGGCCCGGTCGAGGGCGGCCCGGAGGGCGGGCTCGTGGGCCCCGTGGGTCCGGACGCCGGCGTACCTGCTGGCGGTGGCGACCAGGGTGGCCCAGGCCTGGAGCCAGGTGTGCACCTGCCCGTCGTTCGGCTGGGTCGGCAGCGCCAGGAGCTTGGTGTCGATCGCCCGGGCGTCCTGGGCAAGGGCCCCGGCGGCCGCTGGCGACACGGCCGTGGCGGCGGGGGGAGCCTGTGCGGCGGCGGTGGCCCGTCCGATCACCCCGGCACAGACGGCGTTGGCGGCCTTGGCGTAGCGGGAGCTGGGTGGCGTGGTGAGCGCCCGCGGCCGGGGCTCGTTGCCCGCCGACCCGGCCCTGGTGGCCACCACCCCGCCCACCACGAGCGCCGCCACGACCACCAGGGCCACCGCCGCCGTGAACCGTGCCCGGATCCCCCGCCGGGGCCGTCGCCGGGGGGCCGGTGGTCCTCCCCACTCACCATCGAGGGGTGCCCACACGGGCCGAGGTCGCAGCCGTTCGGTCCACCCCTGGCCGTCCCAGTACCGCACCCGGGTCACGTCGTTGCCGTCGGGGTACCAGCCTGGGGCGTGGGGGGTGGGGGTCCGCATGTCAGTAGCTCGTGCGCTCCCGGACCCGGTCGAAGCAGACCTGGGCCCGTCCCAGGGCCTCCTGGCCCCGGGCCAGGGCGTTGGTGTCCCCCTGCACCCGGATGCGACCGTTCAGGAGGGCGGTCTGGGCGGTCAGCTCGCCCCGGGAGAGCGCGGCTGCGGTGTCGTAGTCCTCGGTGAAGGTGACGTCGGGCTCCTCGACACCCCCGGGTACGACCTGGAGGGCACCGTCGTCGATGTGGATGGCATAGGTGGCGTCGACCTGGCCGGCGCCCATGACCACCTGCTGCAGGGTCAGGTGGACCCCGGCGCTCGACTCGGCCAGCTCCGGGTCGTCGGCAATGGCTTGGTTGAGCTCGTCCATCCACTCAGGAGACAGGAACTGGGCCACAGGGCCTCCCTTGGAGCTGTCGCCCCTTGTTCTACCAGCCAAGAAGGCGTTCGGCACGAGGGGTCGCCACCGTCGGTGGCCGGTGCCCGACGACCCGCCGGGCCGGCCCAGGGTTACCACGCCGGTGGCGCCGGGACGACCCGGCCCGCCGGCGGGGGACCGCGCAATCCAGCCCGGCGGATCGGGTCGATGCTCATGGCAGCCGGGCGCCCCGCCCGGCCGAGGGCAGGGGTTGCATGGCGGGTGACCGGGCCACGGTGGGGGCGGGGGGCGTGGGCCACCTGGTCACCGGCCCGCCGAGCGGCGCGTCGGAGGGCCCTCGCCCCGGGCGAGATCTGTGGTCGGCCGGGCGAGGGCCCGGCGGAGGAGCGCCTGTGACCGTCCACCGGCGCCGGGTGCACCCAGGCGTCCACCACCGCACCGACGCCCTGGCCGTCGTTCACACCCACCCCTCTTCCTGGACGCCGCCGCCCTGGCGACCCTGGGGTGCCCCTCCGGAGCCACGGGGCCACCGCAACCCGGCCTGGACCCGTCCGGGGCCGCCACAGCCGGCGGTCTCCCTCGAGTGGCGCTCTCGGCGCTACCCCCCGGGTCGCCGATCGGCGTTCCCGGCGCCCAGGACCAGCTAGTCGTAGGCGGCCAGCCCGGTGAGGGCCTGGCCCAGGATCAGGGTGTGGATCTCCTCGGTGCCCTCGTAGGTGAGCACGGTCTCCAGGTTGTTCATGTGGCGGATGACCGGGTACTCGAGGGTGATGCCGTTGCCCCCCAGCACGGTCCTCGCCGTGCGGGCGATGTCGAGGGCCGCCCGCACGTTGTTGAGCTTGCCGAAGCTCACCAGCTCGGGGCGCAGCCCCCCGGTGTCCTTCTGACGGCCCAGGTGCAGGGCCAGCAGGAGCCCCTTGTTGAGCTCGAGGGCCATCCCCGCCAGCTTGCGCTGGGTGAGCTGGAACGCCCCGATCGGCTTGCCGAACTGCTGGCGGGAGGTGGCGTAGTCCAGGGCGCACTCGTAGCAGGCCCGCGCCGCGCCGAGGGCGCCCCAGATGATCCCGAACCGGGCCTCCGACAGGCACGACAGGGGACCCCGCATCCCCTTGACCCCCGGGAGGACGGCGGTGTCGGGAAGGCGGACGTCGTCGAGGACCAGCTCGCTGGTGACCGACGCCCGCAGGGAGAGCTTGCGCTCGATGTTGTTGGCGGCGAAGCCCGGTGTCCCCCGTGGGACCAGGAAGCCCCTGACCCCCTCGTCGGTCGCGGCCCAGACCACGGCGACGTCGGCGATGCCCCCGTTGGTGATCCACATCTTGGTGCCGTTGAGCACCCAGTCGGCGCCGTCCCGCTTGGCGTGGGTGCGCATGGAGGAGGGGTCCGAGCCCTGGTCGGGCTCGGTGAGCCCGAAGCAGCCGATGGCGTCCCCCGTGGCCATGCTCGGGAGCCAGCGCTGGCGCTGCTCCTCGGAGCCGTACGCCCAGATCGGGAACATGGCGAGCGAGCCCTGGACCGACACGAAGCTGCGGAAGCCCGTGTCGGCGGCCTCGAGCTCCAGGCAGGCCAGGCCGTAGGAGGTGGCGTTGGTCCCGGCGCAGCCGTAGCCCTCCAGGTGCATCCCGAGCAGCCCCAGGGCGCCGAGCTCCTTGGCCATCTCGACGGGGAACACCCCCTCCTCGAACCAGCGCGCCACATCGGGCAGGATCCGGTCTCTCGCGAACCGCCGGACCGTGTCCCGGATCTCGAGCTCCTCGGCCTGGAGCTGGCTGTCGAGTCCCAGGAAGTCCCGGGGATCGGGCGGGGCGGGGGTGGTGGAAGTGGTCACGTCCTGTCCTCCTTGGCTGCTCAGGTGCCCGTGGGCCGGGACGTCGGTCGGGGGACCAGCCGGATCTACCCTGCGGCCTGGGAGGCGCCCGGCTCCCAGGTGCTGGTCACCGGGGTCCTGGGGGAGCGGCGCAGGATCTTGCGCCCCAGCCAGGCAATGGGGTCGAAGTAGCTGTCCACCACCCGCTCCTTCAGAGGGATGATGGCGTTGTCGGTGATGTGGATCCCGGCGGGGCAGACCTCGGTGCAGCACTTGGTGATGTTGCACATCCCCGAGCCGAAGGCGTCCCGGATGAGGGGCCGCCGGTCCAGGGTATCGAGGGGATGCATCTCGAGCTCCGCCAGGCGGACCATGAACCGGGGCCCGGCGAAGCGCTCCTTGTTCTCCTCGTGGTCCCTGATGACGTGGCAGACGTCCTGGCACAGGAAGCACTCGATGCACT
>DASQQH010000458.1:0-6180 GCA_035643555.1 Acidimicrobiales bacterium
GTGTCCCCCCGGGGGAGCTGGGCGACCGGGCGGGCCTCCCCGGCGAGGTCAGGATGGACGCTCTCGCACCAGAGCTCGGAGGCCACGCCCCACGCCCGGAGGGCCCGTCGGAGCTCCAGGGTGTGGGCCCCCACGGCGTCACCCGGGAGCAGGCTGGGGAGGAGCTGGTGCACCGCGGGGGTGGTCACCGGGTGTCCTCGGGGGCCCGGGCGTCCACCGTTGCCCCGGGCGGTGGCGTGCCGCCCCCCTGCCGGATCCCGATAACGGCGAAGGCCCCCGGCCCCCACAGGGCGGATTCGGCCCGGGCGAAGGCAGCGTTGAGCACCGCGGCCGTCGGCCCCTCGCCGGGCACCGGTGCCAGCGGACCCGAGCCCGGCCCGGCGTCGATCGCCACGGGATCGACACCACCCGCCCGGAGCAGATGGGCCCAGCTCCGGGCGTGCAGGGGTCGGCTCCCGGCCAGGTCGGCCTCGGGCGGGGGTCGGTCGCCGGCGGAGGTCCCCGGGGCGGTCCCCAGGACCACCACGGTCCCCCCGGGGGCCAGGACGGCCCCGAGGCGATCGGCCAGCCAGCGGTGGTGCCCGGGGCCCAGCCGGTCCACCCAGCCCGAGAGCACCAGGCCCCCGAGGCTGGCGTCGCCCACCGCCGCCAGGTGGCCCGGGGCGGTCTCGGCCCAGGCCTCGAGGCCCCGGGCCTCGGCCGCGGCCAGGGCCGGCGGACGGGGGTCGACGCCATAGGCGTCGACCCCGGCGCCGACCAGGGCGCCCAGCAGCCCGGCGTCCCCGCTCTCGGCGTGCAGGACCCGCCCGCGGGCGCCGGCCAGGGCCCGGAGGACCAGCTCCCGCCATCCCGACAGGTCCACGAGATCGGGCGGGGGCCCCGGGGGCGGCGCCGGTCGCAGCCCCGGATCCCCCGCCAGGCCGGCCACCGCCTCGGCGAGGAGGCGGGCCAGGCGGGTGACCGACGCCTCCAGGTCCCCCACCTGCACAGCCACGTAGTTGACGTACCAGAACATGGCCCGGCCGAGGGCCCGCTGGGCCAGACGCTCGAGGGGACGGCCCCCGCTGGGCACCGGATCGACGCGGACCAGGCCGGCCTCGCCGAGCGCTGCCAGGAGGGCGTCCAGGTCACCAGCCCGGCCCTGGACCGCCTGGCCGGCGCCGGCCTGGCGCTCGACACTGCGGGGCAGTTCGCCCGCCGACCGGCGTCGGCGGACCTCGGCCTCCACCTCTGCCATCACCCGGGTGGCCAGCGCCTCGGCCCGGGGACGGGCGTTCCCCGTCAGGGCGCCCTGGTGGGTCGCCCCCGGGGGGCCCGACGTGGCCGCCGTCAGTTCTCGATCCTGGTCGCCGCCGACCGCTCGATGACCTGGTCGATGAACCCGTACTGCAAGGCCTCCTCGGCGGTGAACCACCGGTCCCGGTCGGAATCGGCCTCGATCCGCTCCACGTTCTGGCCGGTGTGGTGGGCGATCCGCTCGGCCATCATCCGCTTCAGGTAGACGATCTGCTCGGCCTGAATGGCGATGTCCGCGGCCTGGCCCTGCATCTGGCCCGAGGGCTGGTGCATGAGGATCCGGGAGTGGGGCAGGGCGTAGCGCTTGCCGGGGGCGCCGGCGCACAGAAGGAACTGGCCCATGGAGGCTGCCAGGCCCACGCAGATGGTGGCCACGTCGCAGCGCACGTACTGCATGGTGTCGTAGATGGCCAGTCCGTCGGTGACCGACCCGCCGGGGGAGTTGATGTAGAGGGAGATGTCCCGCTCCGGGTCCTCGGCCTCGAGGAGGATGAGCTGGGCGGCGATCAGGTTGGCCGAGTTCTGGTCGACCTGGGTGCCGAGGAAGACGATGCGCTCCTTGAGCAGGCGCTGGTAGACGTCCTGGGCCCGATCGTTCTGGCCCCCCTGGGCCACGACCAGGCCGGGGTCCGGCACGGGGTTCGGGCGTTCCATGGCTGAGAGCGTACTTGTCGGAGGCGACGGCCCCGGTGGCGGACGCGGCACGCGGCCCGGGAGGCGGCGGGCTACGCTCAGGTGGGCCCTGCGGGCGTGGCGAAACAGGCAGACGCGCCGGGTTTAGGTCCCGGTCCCCTCGGGGGATGGAGGTTCGAGTCCTCTCGCCCGCACCGGCGCGGGCGCCGCCCGGCCGCCGTCCCCGACCCGGTCGGCTCGGGCGCCGGCGGTCTTGGTCAAGGTCGTCCTCGCCCAGCCCGTTTCCTCCAGCCGCACCGCCAGGGCCCTGGCGACAGCGGCCTCGAGGGCCATCACCGAGGCCGTGGCGGCGGGCCGCGCCGCCCGGGTCCAGCGCCTCGCCCAGGGCCGTCACCTCGGCCCGGCCGAGCGAGCGGTTTCGCGCCGGCCACCGTCGCCTTGGCGAGGCCGTCCACCATGGCGGTGCCGACCACGGCCGGCGGGAACGACACGCCGATCACCCCACCGGCGACGGCCCCCCTCGCCCCGGCCGCGGTGGGCCTGGCGCTCCAGGATCTTCGGATGGCCCTCGGGGTCCCTGGTGACTAGGCCGGCCTCTGCGTCCCCCCGACGGGCACCTGGAGCCCGCGGCTACCATCGGAGCGGAGGGGCGCGGGCACAAGGGGGGTGAGGGGCTGAGGGGACGCCAGACACACCGCTGGACGCCGGGGTGGGGCCCGGTTGGACCGGGGCGGACCCCCACCCGGGGCCGGACCGGGGCGCGGGGCGCCCGGCGAGGGGGACGGTGACGGTGGCGGCCGATCCGGCCAGCCTGCTCCGGGACCGGCGCTATGTGGGGCTTCTCGTCCTCGCCGTCATCCTGGGGGTGCCCATCTCGGCGGTGGCGTACGGCTTCCTCAAGCTGGCCGCCGAGCTCGAGACCTGGGTCTTCACCGACCTGCCCAGAGCGGTGGGCCTCCACGGCGAGCCGCTGTGGTGGCCCCTGGCCCCCCTGGTCCTGGGGGGGCTCATCGTGGGGGTGACGATCAGGTACCTCCCGGGGAGGGGCGGGCACTCCCCCGCTGAGGGGCTCAAGGCCGACGGCGGGGCGCCGACGGGGAGGGAGCTCCCGGGGATCGCCATCGCGGCGTTGGCCACCCTGGGCATGGGGGCGGTGCTCGGTCCCGAGGCGCCCCTCATCGCCCTGGGCGGCGGGCTGGCCGTCCTCGTCGTGCGCGTGGTCCGGCCGGGGGCGCCGGCCACGGCCGCCCTGCTGGTGGGGGCGGCAGGCAGCTTCGCCGCGGTGAGCACCCTGCTGGGATCGCCCCTCCTCGGTGCCTTCTTGATGATGGAGGCGATCGGCCTCGGCGGCGAGATGCTCGGCCTGGTCCTGGTCCCCGGGCTGCTCGCCTCGGGCATCGGCGCGCTGATCTTCCTCGGCCTCAACTCCTGGACGGGGTGGGGGACCCTCTCCCTCAGCGTGCCCAACCTCCCCCATTTCGCCCGCCCCGACGTGGCCCAGTTCGGCTGGGCGTTGGTCATCGGCCTGGTGGCCGCCCCGGTCGGCGTGGGCATCCGGTGGCTCGCCCTGCGGCTCCGGGGCCGCGTCGAGCGCCACCTGGTCCTGGCCACGCCCGCGATGGGCCTGGCGGTCGCCGGGCTGGCGATCGCCTTCGCCGCCGGCAGCGGCAAGGCCAACTCCTGGGTGCTCTTCTCCGGCCAGTCCGCCCTCGGTCCGCTCATCACCCAGAGCGCCACCTTCTCGGTCGGGGCCCTGGTCCTGCTGATCGCCTGCAAGGGCCTGGCCTACGCCGGGTCTCTGAGCAGCTTCCGGGGCGGACCCATCTTCCCGGCCATGTTCATCGGGGCCACCGGGGGGATCGCCCTGTCCCACCTCCCCGGCCTGCCCCTGGTCCCCGCCGTGGCCATGGGCATCGGGGCGATGACCGTGGTGATGCTCCGGCTGCCCATGGTCTCGGTCCTGCTGGCCACCCTGCTGCTCCTGTCCGCCGGGCTGGCGGTGATGCCCCTGGTGATCGTGGCGGTCGTCGTCGCCTACGTCACCGCCGCCCGTCTCACCCCCGCCCCGGCGCCGGCCGCCACCTCCCCCGCCCCCTCACCACCTCCACCCGCCGAGACGCCGGTCCCCACCCCCCGGCGGTGACAGGGCCCGCCCCGGTGGGTCCGTCACCGCCGGTCGCCTTCCCCGCGCTACGGTCGGGAACCGGTGGAACCACGAGGGGCGTGGCGGGTCCGGGACGGCCGACGGTGGCCGGGGCCCTGACCGGCCTGCGGGTCCTGGACCTGACGGTGGGCGTTGCCGGACCGGTGGCCGGCATGATGCTCGCCGACAACGGGGCGGAGGTGGCCAAGGTGGAGCCCCCCGGCGGTGACCCCGCCCGGGGGCGACCGGGCTTCCAGGTGTGGAACCGGGGGAAACGTGCCCGGCGCCTCGACCCCGCCGTCGAGGCGGACCGGGCGGGCCTCGCCGGTCTCCACGGGAGCGCGGACCTGGTGCTGGTCGGCACCCACGGCCCGGGGCACACCTGGGAGGACCTCCGGTCGTGGGGGCTGGCGCCGGGGGCGCCCGCCACCTGGGTGGTCCTCCCCCCCTACCTGCTCGGGGAGACCCCCTGGGTCGGAGGCGGGGAGTCGGCCGGGCTCCTCCTCGCCCACCTGGGCCACGCCTGGGCCCAGGCCTCCCACGAGGACCGCCCGGTCGACTGCGTGCACCCGGTCCCCCTCTACCTCCAGGGCCTCTGGGCGGCCACGGTGGCCGTGGCCGCCGTCCTGGCCCGGATCCAGGGACGCCCCACCTGGGACCTGGTCGCCGTCGGCGGCGCCCATGGCGCCCTGCTGGCCTCACCGGGGGGCTTCGGGGGCCGCCCTGGGGCGCCGCGGGTCCACCGGCCGGGCGGACCGGGGGGCGCCCTGCCCAACTACCGCTGCTACCGGTGCGGGGACGGCACCTGGGTCTTCCTGGGTGCCTTCACCGAGGCCTTCATCCGACGCGGGTTCCGGGCCCTCGGGGCCGGCCACCTGCTCGAGGACGACCGCCTCGGGGGGGACCCTGCCTCGGTCCGACGCCCGGAGAACACCGCGTGGCTCACCGAGGCGCTGGCCGAGCGGTTCCTCCAGCGGACCCGCGGGGAGTGGCTGGCGGTGCTGGAGGCGGCCGACGTCCCGGCCGCCCCGGTCCTGGACCGGGACGGGTGGCTGGACCATCCCCAGGTGCGGGCCCTGGGCCTCCGCCTGGAGCTCGCCGACCACCTCGGCCGGCCCACGGTGATGCCGGGGCTCCCGGTCCAGCTGGCCGCCACCCCCGGAGCGGTGGCGGCCCCGGCGCCGGGGGTCCCCGATGGCATCGGCGAGACGCCCCTTCCCTGGCCGGACCGCCCCGCCCGCCCGCGCCCCGCCGGAGCGTCCCGACGACCCCTCGAGGGCACCAGGGTCCTCGACCTGGGCACGATCATCGCCGGTCCCTACGTGGCCACCCTCCTCGGGGAACTGGGGGCCGACGTGGTGAAGGTGGAGCGCCCTCCCCGGGGCGACGAGTACCGGGTGGCCCACGGGGGGCGGGGGGAGTCCGGCTTCGGGGTGTACAACCGGGGCCAGCGCAGCCTCGTGCTCGACCTCGCCGATGCGGCGGGGCGGGCGGCGTTCGGGGAGCTGGCGGGCGGCGCCGACGTGGTGGTGGACAACTACCGCCCCGGCGTGGCCGACCGCCTGGGCATCTCCTGGGACGACCTGGCCCGGGCCCACCCGGGGGCGACCACCGTGTCCATCAGCGCCTTCGGCGATCTCGGCCCCCTCGGTGGGCGAGCGGGGTTCGATCCCCTGGTACAGGCGATGAGCGGCATGATGCGCGCCCAGGGTGGACCCACCGAGGAGGAGACCCCGGCCTTCCTCACGATGCCGGTCAACGACGTGGTCTCGGCGGCCCTGGGCGCCTTCGGCGCCTGCGCCTCCCTGGTCGCCCGGGAGCGGCTCGGCGCCGGCCAGCGGGTGACCGTCGCCCTCACCGCCGCCGCCTGCCTCCTCCAGGCCGACGACCTGGTGCGCTGCCCGGGCAGACCCCCCGCCGTCGTCGGGGGGCCCGACTTCCCGGGCCCCACGCCCCTGTGCCGCCTGTATCCGGCCGGCGACGGGTGGGTGCGCCTCGAGGGGGCCTGGCCCGGCGACCTGGCGCGCCTCGCCGAGGCGGGACTGCTGGACCCCGGCCTGGTCGGCCCGGGGGTCCCGCCGGAGCCGCCGGTGATCGCCGACGTCGCC
>DASQQH010000459.1:0-6010 GCA_035643555.1 Acidimicrobiales bacterium
CGCGGTGCGGGCCCGGGCCACCGGGGAGTTCCCCGCCCAGGTCCAGCTCCTGTCCCCGAACGGGGGCCTGGTGGTGGCGACCAGCCGCTTCGCCGTGCGCTCCTCGACCTTCAACGCCGTTGCCATCGGGCTCACCGTGGCCGCGGGCCTGGTCCTGGTCCTGTGGTGGGGCCTGTCCCTGCGTCGTGGTCGCCGGGACCGCGACCGGCAGCCGGTGGTGACCGAGGAATGACCTCCCCCGCCCGTGCGCTGGGGGGCCGGACCGGGGGTGCCCCGACGTCGGAGTCCTCCCGCCTCAACCGCGCCGCCCTGGCGATGGCCACGGGCACCCTCCTGTCCCGGTTCACCGGGTTCGCCAAGCTCGCCGCCCTGGGCTACGCCCTTGGGGTCAAGAGCTTCGTCGCCGACGCCTACAACCTCGCCAACAACACCCCGAACATCATCTTCGACCTCCTCCTCGGCGGGGTCCTGTCGGCGACGGTGGTGCCGGTGTTCGTCGAGCATCTGGCGGTCAGGGACGAGCGGGACGCCTGGGAGGACATCTCCGCCGCGATCACCCTCGCCGCGGTCGTCCTGGTGGTGGGCACCGCCGTGTTCGAGCTGCTCGCCCCCCAGATCATCGGCCTGTTCACCGCGGGCACCAGGGGCGCCACCCCGCTCGCCGAGCGCCAGGCCGCCACCTTCCTCCTCCGCCTGTTCGCCCCCCAGGTGGCCTTCTACGGCCTGATCGCCCTCATCACCGCCATCCTCAACAGCCGACGGCGGTTCGGGCCCCCGATGTTCGTGCCCATCGCCAACAACCTGGTCGTCATCGGGGTCCTCCTCACGGTCCACGCCCTGTTCCCCGCCCCCACCCTGGTGCAGGCGGCCCACGACCCCCTGCTGCTGCTGCTGCTCGGCATCGGCACCACCGGCGGCGTCGTGGTCCAGGGGCTTCTGCTGCTCCCCAGCCTGTGGCGGGCGGTCCCCTCACTCCCGCCGTTGCGCCCCTTCGACCAGGACGCCCGCGCCCCGGCGCGCCACACCCGGGCGGAGGTGGCCACCGCCGGCGACACCACCTGGGACCGCCTCGAGCACCTGGGCCGGGTGGCGGCCCGGCGCGGCCGCCGGGCCCTGCGCTTCCGGTGGGACCCGGGCAACGCGGCGGTGCGGTCGATCTTCCGCCTGGGCGGCTGGACCTTCGCCTCGGTGGTGGCCAACCAGGCCGCCTACTTCACCATCCTCCACCTGGCCCTGGTGTCGGGGGAGGGCGGCGCCAGCGCCTACACCTACGCCTACACCTTCTTCCAGCTCCCCTTCGGGGTGGTGGCCGTGTCGATCATGACCGCCATCCAGCCGGAGCTGGCCGAGCACTGGGCCCGGTCCGACCTCCCCGGCTACCGCCGACGAGCCGCGGGCGGGCTGCGGGCCGTGGTGGTGGCCATCATCCCGCCCGCCGTGGGCTACGTCATCCTGGCGGTGCCCATCTGCTCCCTGGTCCTGGCCCACGGCGCCGGCAACCTGGCCGGTGCCCAGGTCACCGCCAAGGTCCTCCAGGCCCTGTCACTCGGGCTCCCCGGGTTCTGCGGCTACCTGTTCCTCTGCTCGGCGCTGCAGGCCATGCAGGACACCCGCACGATGTTCGTCCTCTACCTGGTGGAGAACGGCATCAACGTGCTCGCCGCCTACCTGCTGGAGCCGTTCCTCGGGGTGCAGGGCCTCGGCCTGGCCATGGCCATCGCCTACACCGCCGCCGCCCTGATCGCCGCCCCGGTCCTCCGCCGCCGCGCCACGGGCGGGCACGGCCCCGCGTCGGAGCAGGCCCCGGCGGTCGTGAGCGAGACGGGACAGCTCTACCTGGAGCTGCCCACCCCCGACAACCCTGGTGCGCCGCGCCTGGGCGGCCGCCGGCTCCGCCCCCCGGTGGGCAGCTCCCTGGGGCTGGGTCGTGCCCTGGTACGGGTGTGCGTCCTGAGCGCCATCATGGCGGTGGTGACCTACCTGGTCTCGACCCACGTGGGCTCTGACCTCGGCGCCGGCGACCTCCTCCGGGTGACGGCGTCGGTCTTCGCGGGCCTGGCCGTCTTCGGCGTCGGTACGGCGGTCGCCGCCACGGTCAGCCGACGACGAGGCCAGGGGACCGGCGGCGTCAACGGCACCGGGGCGACCGACCGGGCGGACTGAGCGCGCGCTCCCCCGGGCCGAGCGGGCGGGCGGACACCCTGGGAACGAGGTCATCGGGGTAGGCTTCCCCGATGACCACGATGGAGCCGGCACCGAGTGGCGCGACGGGTGAGGGGACCGGAACCTCGACCAGCGAGTGGCCCACCAGGGCGACCGACCAGGTGGAGAGCGCCATCTCCCTGGTCAGGTCCAAGGCGGTCCGCCCGCTGCAACTCATCGCCCGGGCCGTCGTCTTCGGCATCCTGGCGGCGACCATGGGCACCGTCCTGGCCGTCCTCGCCGCCGTGGGCACGGTGCGGGTGCTCAACGTGTACGCCTTCCCCGGCCGGGAGTGGGCCAGCTTCGCGGTGGTGGGAGGAATCTTCTCCTTGCTAGGGCTGTTTACCTGGACACTCAGGCGGTCGCGGCGCAAGAGGTGATGACATGAGCACCGACGGAGCCACCAGGGAGATGACGATCGTCGGGTCCGGGCCGGCCGGGCTGACGGCCGCCATCTACGCGGCCCGAGCGGAGCTGGCGCCCCTCGTCATCGAGGGCGAGCTGTCCTCGACCAGCGACCAGCCGGGTGGCCAGCTCATGCTCACCACCGACGTCGAGAACTACCCCGGCTTCGTGGACGGCATCCTGGGGCCCGAGCTCATGACCACCTTCCGGTCCCAGGCGGCCCGGTTCGGGACCGAGTTCGTCACCGACAAGGTGACCCGGGTCGACCTGTCCTCCCGGCCCTTCTCGCTCTGGGTCGGGGATCCCGAGGCCCCCGACCCCTCCTATGTGACCCATGCGCTGGTGGTGGCCACGGGGGCCCGCTCGCTGATGCTGGACGTCCCCGGCGAGGCCCGGCTCATGGGCCATGGCGTCTCCACCTGCGCCACCTGCGACGGCTTCTTCTTCCGGGACCAGGAGATCGCCGTGGTGGGGGGCGGTGACTCCGCTATAGAAGAGGCGCTGTTTCTGACCAAGTTCGCCAGCCGGGTGACGGTCATCCACCGGCGCAAGGAGCTCCGGGCGTCCAAGATCATGCAGGACCGGGCCTTCCGCAACGACCGGATCCGCTTCCAGTGGGACTCGGTCGTGGTCGACGTGCAGGGCGAGAGCTCCGTCGAGGCCCTGGGGGTCCAGAACGTCCTCACCGGCGAGCGCTCGACCCTGCCCGTGGCGGGGCTGTTCGTGGCGATCGGCCACGCCCCCAACACCGACCTGTTCAAGGGGCAGCTGACCATGGACGAGGCCGGGTATCTCCGCACCCACGACGGCACCCGCACCGACGTGTCGGGTGTCTTCGCCTGCGGGGACGTCCAGGACCACGTCTACCGCCAGGCGGTGACCGCGGCCGGCTCGGGCTGCATGGCGGCCATCGACGCCGAGCGCTGGCTGGAGGCCGAGAAGCACCGGCAAGGAACCGACGAGGCGTGGTAGGCCCCGAGATCCCCGGACAGGAATCTCGGCCTTCCACCGGCTGTTCCCTACACGCGGACGCCCGGACGACCGGGCGGGTATGACGAGGAGGTCAGGCGAGTGGCAGACATGGTGACGTTGTCCGACACCAGTTTCGACGAAGAGGTCAAGGCCTCGAACCAGCCGGTGCTCGTAGACTTCTGGGCAGAGTGGTGTGGCCCGTGCAAGATGATCGCACCCATCCTGGAGGAGATCGCGGCAGAGAAGGCGGGAAGCCTCCGGGTGGCCAAGTTGAACATCGACGAGAACCTGGAGACGGCGCGCCGTTTCGAGGTGATGAGCATCCCCACCCTGATCCTGTTCAAGGACGGCGAGCCGGCCCATCGCATCATCGGGGCCAAGGGCAAGGGCCAGCTTCTCCAGGAGATCCAGAGCCACCTGTAGCCGAGGTGGGCCCCGTCCACCTGGTGCGGGGCACCACCGGCGCGGCGGTCGCCGACCTCCAGGGCCGGCTGTGGGCCCTGGGCTTCCCGTGTGGCGGGAACGAGGGGCAGCACGCGCCCGGCCCGGGAGGCGGGGACGCCGGTGTGGGCGCGCACTTCGACGCCCGGACCGAGGAGGCGGTCCGGGCGTTCCAGCGGGAGCGCGGCCTGCGTACCGACGGGGTGTGCGGCCCCCAGACCTGGGCCACCCTGGTGGAGGCGGGCTACCGCCTGGGGGATCGCCCCCTCTACCTGCGTCGGCCCAAGCTGCGGGGCGACGACGTGGCCGAGCTCCAGCGACGGCTCGGGGCGCTGGGGTTCGACGCCGGGCGGATCGACGGGATCTTCGGCAACGACACGGTCCGGGCCCTCGCCGACTTCCAACGCAACGTCGCCCTGCCGGTCGACGGGATCTGCGGGCGGGGCACCCTCGACGAGCTGGAGCGCCTGCGGGCCCACACCAGTCCCGACGCGCTGCTCCCGGGCATCCGGGAGCGCGAGCACCTCCGCGGGGCGCCCCGGACCCTCACCGGCCGGCGCGTCGCGGTGGGCCACCACGGGGAGCTCGGCGCGGTCGTGGAGGCGGCCCGCCGGTCGCTCATGGCCGCCGGCGCGTACGCGATCACCCTGTTCCATCCCGACGGATCGTCCCTGGCGGGCCAGGCCAACGCCGCCGGCGCCGAGGTGTACCTGGGCCTGGGGCTCCACCCGGCCCAGCCCACCTGCCAGGTCTCCTTCTACCGCGGCTACCGCCAGGAGTCCGCCGGTGGCCGGCGCCTGGCGGAGCTGCTGGGGTCCCACCTGACCCGGCTCCCCTGGGCGGGCGGCGCCACGGTGGCCGGCATGTCGGTTCCCGAGCTGCGGGAGACGCGCATGATCGCGGTCGTCTGCGACCTCAATGCTCCCGGCCTGGCGGTCCAACGGGCGCCGGAGATCGCCACCTGCCTCCGCCTGGCGCTGGCGTCCTGGGTCGGGGACCCCTGGGGCTGATCACCCCGGCGGGGTGCCGGGATCGATATCCCCACCCTGTGCACGAGCTTGTGGATCACCCTCCACCGCGGGGCCAGGTTGAGACTTCGGCGTCGCCCCGCCGCGCGCGCCGGTGCTCACTGCTCGCTACCGTTGCCGCCGGAGGAAAGCCTATCAGCCTCGCTCCCGGGCCCTGCTTCCCCCCCGTCGTCACCGTCGGTCTCGGCCTGCGGCGAGGAGGCGTGGGGATCACCGCCCACCATCGCCCGGTAGATCCGTTCCAGGTCGGCGAGGGTGGCGAACTCCACCACGACCCGTCCCTTGGTGCTGCCCATCTCCACGCTGACCCGCGTGTCCAGGCGGGCCGCCAGGAGCTCCTCCAGCTCCACCAGCGCAGCCGGTCGGGGTGAGCCCGTCGGGGCCCGGCGGGGCGACCGCCGGCGGGCGCCACCTTCCCGGGCCCGCACGGCCTCTTCCACCGCTCGCACCGACAGTCCTTCTCCCACCACCCGGCGTGCCAGGCTCTCCTGGAAGGCCCGGTCCCCCGTGCCAAGCAGGGCGCGGGCGTGCCCGGCGTCGAGCTCGCCCTGGCCCACCATGCGCTGCACCGTCGGGGGCAGGTGGAACAGGCGCAGCGTGTTGGTGATCGTGGCCCGGCTCCGTCCGACCCGCTCGGCCAGCTGGTCGTGGGTGAAGTTGAAGTCCTCGATCAGCTGCTGGTAGGCGGCGGCCTCCTCCAGGGGGCTCAGATCCTCCCGGTGGAGGTTCTCGACCACCGCCCGCTCCAGCGCCGACACGTCGGTCACCGCCTGCATCAGGGCCGGGATGACCTCGAGCCCGGCCTGCCTCGCCGCTCGCCACCGCCGCTCCCCGGCGATCAGCTCGTAGCGGACCGGCGCGCCCGGCACCACCGCCTCGGCCAGGGGCCGCACCACGACGGGCTGCACCACACCGAGGGACCTGATGGACGCCGCCAGCTCCTCCAGCTCCTCCTGTGAGAA
>DASQQH010000460.1:0-3068 GCA_035643555.1 Acidimicrobiales bacterium
GACGATGACCGCCACTGTGACTTGGTGACGAAGACAGCATGGTTGCCCGACAAGTCTGCAGGGACCGCGAAGCTGGTGCCAGCCTAGTTGGGTGATCGGAAAATCGCTGGTCATCCCTGAAGGAGCGCTCGAAGTCAACAGCCTCCGACGCAGTCGGAGTCCGCTGTTTCCGCCCCGATCGCGGGAGCGCTGGCTGAGGGAATGCGCGACGACCCCAACCCTGGCGGCTGCCAGGGCGGTCAAGGCCGGCCAAAGGCCGCCCGGAGGGGGAGCCTTGACGGCCCCGGGAACACCTCGAGACAGCCACAATGGGGTTGGAAGCCCGATCAGGGCTTCCTGTTCGCAATCGCTGTTGTCGAGGGGAGCTCGGGTCCTGTGTCGAACCGGCTGGGGCGGGGTCAGAAGAGGCTGGTCGGCTGGGGTGGGGACTCCTCTCGGGTGGTGGGAGCTGGTGCAGAGGCCGGGTTCAGTGACACAGCCAGGCTGTGTCGGCACACCGGGGTCGGGTGCCCGTCATCCCTTCGCCGCGACGAGGCGGCATGAACCTGTTCGGCGCAACCGCGGCGGGCGCAATCAGAGGCGCGGCCCGGTAGGGGCCATGACCAGGGCGGGCTCGCACCACGGCTGCGACCGAGCCGTGCTCACGCCGCGTCCTCGGTGGCCAGGGAGCGGATCTGCCCGTCCCGGAGGCCGTAGAAGACAAGGGTGAGGACCTTGCGACCGACGGCGACGGCGGCGATCTTCTTGCCTCGCCGTCCGGCGATCCGGTGGTAGTCGGCCTTCAGGTACCGCGAATGGGGAGCCTTGGCGGCCTCCACGGCCGCCCAGCGCACCAGACGGGAGCCTTGCTTGGTGATCTTGCCCCGGCGAAGGGTGGCATCGGACTCTCGGTGACGAGGGGTCATGCCTGCCCAGGAGCAAAGCTGGCCTGGACGGGAGAAGCGGCTGATGTCACCGATCTCGGCCACGAAGACCCCCGCCAGGACCCTTCCGACCCCGGGGATCGCCTGGATGGCCTGGTAGCCGGGGTCGCCTGCGAGGCGCCCGTGAATCAAGGCGTCGAGGGCCGCGATCTCTCTGGTGTGGAGGGCGACCAGGTCCCGTAGCGAGGCCACCCGGATCTGGTAGGTGTCGCCCAAGGCCAGGGTGTCCAACAACGCGTTACCAGCCATCCCGAACAGGTCAGACACGGGGACCTTGATCCCTTCCTTGGCCAGCACGCCGTGCACCTGGGCCTTGGCGTTCGCCCGGGCCTCGACGAGGCTGTGGCGGTAGCGCACGGCCTCCCGCAGCTCCCGGGTCGCAGGCGGGGCCACCCAGGCCTCGGGGAGACGCCCCATGCGCAACAGGTCCGCCAGCAGGCGAGCATCGGACTCGTCCTTCTTCACCCGCTGGTAGCCAAAGGCCTTGATCCCCAGGGGGTGGGCCAGGTGCAGGTGGGCGCCGCAGTCCTCGATCACGTCGGCGGCCCAGTACCACCCCAGGGTGGCCTCCATGGCCACCTCCACCGACGGCCCGGCCTTGGCCAACTCGGCGGCCAGGGTCCTGGCGTCGTTCTCGATGCGCACCGTGTCCACCACGGTGCCGTCGGCCCCCATGCGGACCACGACGCTGCGGCGGCGGTGCAGGTCAATGCCGACATACTGTGGTTGGTGTTCCACCGGGGTCTCCTTCCGTCGTCTCCGGGTTGGTGTGGAGACCCCGAGTGTGCCCTGCGCACTCGGTTCCCGGCGACGGGAGGAGCTCCGGCGGGCCCAGGCGACCTTGGCCGGTACGACCATCGCGCTTCCCTCCGCTGTGGGCGCTCGGGCCTCGTCGTGCTCGAGAGCCCGTCACGCGGGAGCGGGCGTGCGCTCCTTCATAGGATCAGGGCAGCGGGCCTTGGCAGGGGCGGGATCGGTCGTTCTCAACCGACACGGCAGCGTTCCGGCGAGGGTCGAGGAGGGGACCCGACAGAACATCGTTGCGGCCACGTCAGGGGAGGATCCGGGGGAGCTGGTAGTGGTTGGGGATGACCTCACCGTCCGCCTTGGCCATGGCCACCTCGTGAGCCCGGACCCTGATGACCGCAGTGACGGACCGGTGGGTGTGGTCGCGCTGACGGTGATCGTCCTGGCGAACAGCTCCCCGGTGGCTGCAGCCCACGTAGGGGACCCGTCGATGGTCCCCTGGCCGGGAACCGGTGGGTGCCTGGTCGCGAGGGGGTCGGAAGAAGGCCTTGTCCCACACCTCGCCTGAGTGCTCGACCACCCCGTTCCCACCATGGCTCCCGGAGGGGGATGAACCGGGTCCAACCCCGAGGTCTAGACGGTGGTCACCACCGGGCCGATGTACTGGTAGGCGGGCTGAGCCTCCCCGGGGCTCACCACCACCAGCTTGCCCCCGAAGGCCTCGAGTCGTTGTCGAGCAGGTCTGGTCGGGACGCGCCCATCTTCGACCACATCCCGACCAGGGAGGGATGGTCGATCCACGCCCAGGATGTCGTTGGTGGCCTGCTGGGGGCCCATGTCAGCCAGGTTCAGGTCGTGGGAGCAGGCCCCGCCAACCAGGTGTCGGGGTCCCACCGGGTCGATCTGGTGGAGGCTGCCTGCCTCCACGCCGGTCGACCGGGGCAGGGGACACCCTTGGAGGCCGGGCCTGGCGGCACCGAGACCGGCTGAACCCGGCGCGGCTGGGGACCGCTTCGTCTGGGCGAGAAAGCGGGATCGGTTCCACCCCCAGACGACCGAGCTGCCACCGGATGGCCAGGGAGCCGCGCTGGGCCCTCGGGTTGGCTACCAGGCATCCCGGGCAGCGAGGATCTGGTCCCGGAGGCCTCGGACATGGCCCCGGGTGAGGCGTGGGGAGCCCGGGAGCGCTCCCCCGCGCAGCCCTCGTGGCCTCCTCGCTGTGGCGCTCACCCACCCCCGCGGCCATCGGCCGGTCAGCCCACCTCGGCAACGATCTCCTCGGGACGCTCCCCAGCGAGCCGCCGCACCGCCTCTCGCCGCAGTTCCTCTTCGGGCACAGCCGTAGCCTCCTCGCTCGATCACGAGCGACAAACCAAGCGAAACGATGTCATGGCGGTG
>DASQQH010000461.1:0-2987 GCA_035643555.1 Acidimicrobiales bacterium
GCCACGCACGGAGGTGCTGATCGTGACCACCCCGCCGCGGGCCGCCGCCGCGGTGGCGGCCCGGGTTGCCGACATGGCCCGCAAGGGGTGGCTCCGGGTCGCCGGGGTGATCGAGAACATGAGCGGCTTCACCTGCGAGCACGGCACCACCTACCACCTGTTCGGATCCGGTGGCGGCCAGGCCCTGGCCCAGGAGATCGGCGTCCCCCTGGTGGGCTCGGTGCCCTTCGAACCGGCGATGGCCGAGGGCGGCGACCTTGGGCAGCCGGCCTCCCTCCGGGGGGAGGGGCCCGTCGCGGCGGCCTTCGGGGCGCTTGCCGACCGGCTGGTGGCCGACGTCGTCCCCCCGGTCGAGATGAGCGGGTGCACCGCCCGGCTCCTGGACCGGGTGGCGGCCGCCGTGGACGAGCCGGTGGGCGACGGCACCTGAGCCGGCACCGGCCTCGCCTTCAGCCCAACTGGTGCCAGCGAGCCCCTAGGTCGTCGGGGTCGTCCGACCAGGCCCGGCCCTCGGCGTGGAGCTTGCGCAGATGCGCCCACACCGAGAACCGCGCCACCGGATGCAGCGCCGCGGGGACGTCCCGGTACACGGCGGCCACCAGGTCCTCCACGCTCGCCGAGACCCGCTCGCCCAGTGCCCGGCGGATCGCCTCCTCCCGGGCGAGGCGGTGGCCGAGGTAGCCCTCGATCCGCTCCTGGGGGTCGGTGATGAGCCCACCGTGGCCGGGGGCGATGGCGGTGACCCTCGGTCGCAGGCCCCCGAGGCGACGGAGGCTGTCGAGGTAGGCGCCCATGTCGCCGTCCGGCGGGGCGATCACCACGGTCGACCCCTCCATGACATGGTCACCGGAGAAGACCAACCCCTCGTCGGGCCCCTCGAGCAGGTAGCAGAGGTGGTCCGAGGCGTGACCGGGGGTGTGGAGGGCCCGCAGGCGGGCCTCCGACGCCCCCACGACGTCGCCCTCCCCGATGGCACGATCGGGTTCGAACCCCCCCACCCCGCCGAACCCGAGCACCGTCGCCCCGGTTCGAGCCGCGAGGCCGGCTGCACCCGGGGCGTGGTCGGGATGGTGGTGGGTGACGAGGATCCACCGGATCCGGCCCCCGCCACAGGTGGCCACGGCATCGAGGTGGCCCTCGTCGTCCGGACCCGGGTCGATGACCACCACCTCGCTGTCGCCCACCAGGTAGGTGTTCGTCCCGGGGCCGGTCATCACACCCGGGTTGGGAGCGAGGACCCGCCGTACGCCGGGGGCGAGGGTGGTCACCACCCCGGGAGTCAGCCCGCTCCCGCCGTCAGCCACCGGGAGCGTCCTCCCCGCCGCCGGCGCCGCTGGCCTCGTCCTCCACGTCGGGGGTGAGGCCCGGTACGGACCGCGACGACCACCCCGGTCCCCCGGGACGGCCGGGCAACGGGGACCCGGGGGGGAGTGGCTCCTCGGAGGCGGCCCGCTCGTAGTCGGGGTCCCCCGGGAGCACCACGCGGATCCCGTCACCATCGGCCACCACCCGCGGCTGGATGGCGGGGACCTCCTCCCGCGCGGCCGCCGCCTCCAGCAGGTCGGCGACGCAGGACCGCTGGCTGATGGCCTCCAGGTTCTTGATCGTGGGGACGATGAGGTCCAAGCCTCCCGCCCGGTGCTGCGCCAGCGCACCGGCCGGCGAGGCCCACAGGTTGTCGATCGTCTCCCGGTCGTCGTGCAGGGGCACCTGACCCGCTGGTGCTCTGGCCACGAAGAACCTGGTGTCGAAGCGCCGGGGCGGCCCCTCGGGCGTGATCCACCGGGCCCAGTAGTGCAGGCGGTCGACCGCCAGGCGCAGCCCCTCCTGTCTGCACACGTCGACCAGGCGCAGCCGGCCGGCGTCGAGATCGCCGCGGTAGCGTGCGAAGCGCGCCGCCACAGCGGGGTCGTCCATGGACACGAGCTCGCCCGGACGCCTATAGGCCAGGAGCACCCCGGCCTCCTCGAAGCACTCCCGCACCGCGGCCACCCAGAAGGCGAGACCGCCCGACTCGAGGTCCAGGAGCACGCTGGCCTGGGCGTCGGTCCGACCTTCGCAGACCTCCTCGAGGCCCACCTCCCGATCCCCCGGATCCACCGCACCCCCGGGGAAGACATAGGCGCCCCCGATGAACGCCGCGTCCAGGGTGCGACGAACCAGGAACACCTCCAGCCCGGCCTGGTCCGCCCCGCTTGCCCGAACGCGCCCCTCGCGCCCCGGAGGGTCGCGCACCAACAGGACCGTCGCCGCGTCCCTGACCCGTACCGACACCGCCGCCACGCTATCCCACGCCCCGCCAGGGCCCGGAGCGCCCCGGAGCGGCTGGCTAGCCCACCGGGTGCCCGTACATCTCCCCCAGGGGGTCACTGATCAGCTCGAGCCGGGCGCCGTCGGGATCCGAGAGATAGAGGGAGGACCCGCTCTGGTGGTGGTAGGCGATCCCGGCGTCGTCCAGCTTGTCCTTCAACCGCTTCCAGCGCTCGGGCGCCACGGAGATGGCCACGTGGTGCAGGCCCCCGAGCACCTCCGCGTACGGGCCGAGGTCCAGCCCCGGCAGGTCGAAGAACGCCAGGCAGTTGCCGTGCCCGACGTCGAAGAAGAAGTGCGTGGAGCCCCGATAGTCCCGGTTCTCGAACATCTCGATCAACGGGAACTCCAGCAGGTCCTGGTAGAAGCAGACCGTCCGCTCCACGTCGCGGCACAGCAGGGCCAGATGGTGGACCCCCCGGGCGGCCGACGCAGGACGGCCCCCACGGGGGCGGAGATGGCGGTCCCGAATCCGCTCCCGTGCCGCCCCCAGGCGTTGACGCTCGGTCTCGTCGGGCTCCGGCATTGGCTCCCTCCGGCGCGGCCTCCGACGGCACGTAGCCTACCCTGGGCCCTCGCGGCGCACGCTGCCGGCCGGGATGGGCGCGGACGCTTTAGTCTCGACTCCGTGCGACCCCCCTCGGTGGACGCGCTGGCCAGGGAACTGGCCGATATCG
>DASQQH010000462.1:0-3923 GCA_035643555.1 Acidimicrobiales bacterium
CCCGGCGCGGGCGGCCTCGAGGAGCCCCGGTGGGACCAGATGGGCGTGGACGTCGACCACCGCCGTCACGGACCCTCCTCGCTCTCGGCGTCGCCGGGGCCCCCGCCCCGGGCTGTCGCCCGGCCGCGACCGCCCCGGTCCCGGGCTCCCCCGGGGCAGCGGACGGCGCCCGATCCCGGCCCCGGCCAGGACGGACAGGACCTGGGGTCTCCCGGGCCGCCCGACCGGCTCATACGCCCAACCCGGGCCAGCGCCGGAGGACCGCGTCCAGCACCTCGGGCCTCGCCTCCGCCACGGCGGGGAAGTCCCCGAGCCGCTCGTAGGGACGGCAGGCGTCGATCAGCAGGCGGCTGTTGTAGGCCGGCGCACCCTGGAGGCTCAGGGGATCCACCCGGCTCCCCCAGCCGTAGCGCATGACGTCGACGTCGCGGGCGGGATCGCAGCGGGTGGACACCGCCCACATGACCTCGGCGAGGTCCCGCGGGTTGACGTCCTGGTCGACGGTGATGACCAGGCGGTTCATGTAGGCCGTCACCGGGTGCTGGGCGGCGAGGTAGCCGGCCTGGCGGCTGTGGCCCGCGTACCGCTGCTCCAGGGCCACCACGATCAGCGACCGCCCACCGCCCGCCTCGTGGCACCACACCCCCCCGAGCCCGGCCAGACCGGCGTCGGAAAGAGCGTCGGTGGCCATGGCCGACTTCATCACCGACCGCATGTAGGAGTAGTCGTGGGGCGGTTTCCCGGGAGGCGCCCCCAGGTTGATCGGGTCGTTCCGATGGAACAGGCCGGTCACCTCGACGGTCAGCACCGGGGCCTGCGCCTCGGAGTAGTACCCGGTCCATTCGCCGAAGGGGCCCTCGGGGCGGACGCGGTCCGGATAGAGCCACCCCTCGAAGGCGAGCTCGCTCTCGGCGGGCAGCAACAGGCCCGTGTCGGGGCACCGCACGACGGGCACCGCCTCCCCCAGGATGGCGCCCGCGTAGTCGAGCTCCGACACCCCCAGGGGCACCTCGGTCCCGGCCACGGCTAGGAAGACCGGATGGTGCCCGAGCGAGGCGGCCACCGGCGCCCGGCCCTCCCGCTCGAACCACTTGCGGACGTGCTGGGCGCCGTGCTTGCCCGACTCGATGTTGATGCTGACCGAGGCCCCGTCGTCCTGGACCTGCATCCGGTAGGCGCCGAGGTTGAGGGTCCCGTCCTCGGGGTCGGTGGTGACCACCCCGCACCCCGTCCCGACGTAGGGGCCGCCGTCGTCCTCGTGCCACACCGGGCACGGGAACCGGGCGAAGTCGACCTGGTCCTTCGCCACGACGTTGTCGAAGACGGGCCCCCCGTCGACCTGCCGGACCCCGTAGCTCCCCGCCGCCGCCCGCCAGGCCGAGGGCTTTCCCCGCAGGACCTCGGTCAGGCGGTGATCGTCGAGGTCGCCGCCCAGGCCGAGGGCCATGCCCATGAGCGCGGGACTGCAGAGACTTCCGGTGAGCACACGCTCCCCGGGGCGATGCCCCGGGATGTCATCGAACATCAGGGCCCGTGGCCGCCCACGACGGTAGTTGAGCTGGCTGGCGGCCCCGATCTCCAGATTGGCCGCCGCCCCGTGGATCTCCTCGAGGTGGCCCGCGGCCGCCACCGCCGCCAGCCACCGGCGCAGGTCAAAGGCCGACACGGGACCCTCCGGGCGACCCGGGCGGGGCGGGCCCGCGCCAGCTTCTCGCACCCCGGCCGCCCCCGGCGGGGAGTCGGTCCATCCCCGGTCCCGGCGCACCGCCACCGCGCAGGGTCATGCCAGTGCCCTCGCCCCGAGGCTCACGGCCGTCACGGCCAGGATGGCCAGCACCCCGTAGCGGAAGAGGTGGTCGTCGACCCGGCGCGCCAGCCACGCCCCGGCCCACACCCCCCCGAACAGCGGCACGAGGGCGAGCGCACCGCCCGCGGCCCGTCCCGGGGTCAGCTGTCCCAGGTTCGCCAGGGTCGCCATCTGGGTCAGGTCGAAGACGAGGAAGGCGGCGTTGGCGGCGAAGAAGAAGGCGTTCCGGCTCAGCGGGCGGCGCAGCAGGTACATGGTGACGAGTGGCCCCGAGGCCCCGGAGGTGCCCTGCAGGGCACCGGAGAGCACCCCCACCACCGGTGCCAGCGCGGGGCTGGCCCGCTCACCCACCGCCGGCTGCGCACGCCGGGCGACCTGGGAGATCACGAACACCGCGATGACCCCGGCCAGCACCCCGGCCAGGATGCGCGTCGGCACGGTCACCAGCAGGTGGGTCCCGGCGACGACCCCGATCACCCCGCAGGGCAGGAGCAGGCCCAGGGTCACCAGCACCCCCTGGACGTGTCCCCGGGTCCGCCACACGAAGTAGCCGCTGCACACCGTGGTGGGAATGCTCATCACGGCCACCACGATCGCCAGGTGGCCGTAGATCAGGACCAGCAGCGGGGTCCCCACGACCGGGATCCCCAGCCCGGTGACGCTCTTCACCACCCCGGCGAACACGATGATGCCGACCGCCGCCACCAGCCACCCGTCGCCGGCTACCCCGCCAATCAATGCACCGCCGCCAGCGCCCGCTTGATCTCGCCCCTGATGACCTCCGGTGCCAGGAAGCTGGTGCTCACGTGCCCGCCGATCTGGGCCAGGGCGTTGTCCACCGCGTTCACCATGGCGATGAGCGGCGCGCCCCCGCCCTCGCCGCCTCCCCGCGTCCCGAGCGGGGTGGCCGTCGAGGGCGTCTCGTAGTACTCCACGTCGAACTCCGGGAGGTCCGCCGCCGAGGGGACAAAGTACGTCCGGAAGTCGCTCGACCGCAGGCACCCGTCCCGGTCGTAGTCGAACTGCTCGTAGAGCGCGGCACCGAGCTGGTGGGCGATCGCCCCGTGGATCTGGCCCTCGACGATCAGGGGGTTGAGCCTGCGGCCGAAGTCGTCCAGGGTCACGAAGCGATGCACGGTCACCGCCCCGGTGTCCCGGTCGACCTCGGCCAGGACCATGGTGATCCCATACGAGTAGGTGAACGAGAAGTTGCCCCGCTTGCCGGACATCGGCATGTCGAAGGTGGGCCGGTAGACGTAGTGGACGTGCAGCCCCGCCTCCAGGTCCTCCGGCAGGCGGGCGAGGTCCCGCCACGCGATCCGGGCGACCTCCCGCAGGCTCAGCGCCGACCGCTGCCCGGCGCCCCCCCTGACCCGGACCTCGCCGCCGGCCAGTTCCAGGTCCTCCTCGCTGGCCTCCAGCACGTGGGCGGCGATCCGCTTGATCTTGGCGGCGACACGCTCGGCGGCACCGAGCACCGCCCCCGCGCCGACGATCGCGAACCGGCTGGCGTAGGTGCCGGAGAACCCCGTGTAGGGATGGGTCGCCGAGTCGAACCCCGGGAGCACCCGGATGTCGTCGGGGGCGAGCCCCAGCTCGTCGGCGACGATCTGGGCGCAGGTGGTCTCGAAGCCCTGCCCCTGGGGGACCGAGCCGGTGGAGCAGGTGATGTCGCCGGTCTCGTCGACCTGGATCTGGGCCGCCTCGCTGTCCCCCGAGGTGCTGTTGTCCTCGTTGATGAGCCGGATGATCGAGGCGTTGATGGGACAGCCGTCCATCCCCATCGCCGTCCCGATCCCGAGCAGCCGGCCCTCCCGGCGACCCCGCTCGACCTCCGCCACGGCACTGTCGAAATCGATCATCTCCATGGCCCGGCGCAGCATCCCCGCGTAGTTCCCCCCGTCCAGCCGGCAGCCGCTCGCCGTCTCGTAGGGCATCTCGGCGGGCTGGACGAAGTTCTTGAGCCGCACCTCGACGGGGTCGAGCCCGAGGCGGCGTGCCCCGGCGTCGATGAGGCGCTCCACCAGGTAGCACTGCTGCATCTTGCCGTAGGACCGGTTGGGGCCCACGGGTGCCTTGTTGGTCAGCACGGTCGCCACGTCCATGCTGAGGTTCC
>DASQQH010000463.1:0-4218 GCA_035643555.1 Acidimicrobiales bacterium
ACACCCACTACGGGACAGCCACCACCCGGAGGGCACTTTCTCAGGCGGGCATCGACCTCCTCGCCCCGGCCCCGGGCCGCGGTCAGAAGACCGCCCACCACGGCCCCGGTCCCCATGGCGGCGGTCATGAACCCGTAGGCCTCGGCCCCGCCGTGGAATGTCCGCTGGGCGGCCGCCGGCAGGGTGACCTGGAACTCGTAGGCCAGACAGCCCACCAGGCCCATCATGGTCAGTGGCACGGCGAGCGCCGGCGTGCGGGCCACGTACCGCAGGCCCTCCCGCAGCTGCCCCCGCCCCCGTCGGGAGGGCGGGCTCGGCTGGAGCGCCTCCCGGTCCATCATCACCAGGGAGGCGACGACGGCCGCGAAGCTCACCGCGTTGAGCACGAAGCACCATCCCTCGCCCACGCTGGCGATCATGATCCCGGCGATCGCTGGCCCGATGGCCCGGGCGGCGTTGGCGAGGGTGGAGTTGAGGGTCACGGCGTTGCGGACCTGGCCCGCCCCCACCATCTCCAGGACGAAGGCCTGACGGGAGGGCATCTCGAAGCAGGTGGTGAGCCCGAGCACCACCGCCAGGGCGCCCACCTGCCAGTACCGGACGACCCCGGTCAGGGTGAGGACGGCGAGGACCGCGGCCTGCACGCCCATCAGGGTCTGCAGGACCACCATGAACCGCCGCTTGTCCACCCGGTCGGCCACCACCCCCCCGTAGGGGCCGACGAGGAGGATGGGCAGGGTCTGGAGGGCGACCACCACCCCGAGGTCGGTCGCCGAGTGGGTGAGGACCAGGACCAGCCAGGCCTGGGCCGTGCGCTGCATCCAGGTCCCGATCAGCGACACCATCTGGCCGCCGAAGTACAGACGGTAGTTGGGGAGAGCCAGGGCGGCGAAGGTCTGTCCCCCGATCCTCACCCGGCCGGCCATGGCCCCCGGTCCTTCAGGTGCTCGGCGAGCTCCTCCAGCGCCGGCAGGGCCTCGAGGAGCGACTGGCGGCGCTCCGGGGACAGCCGGTCGATCTGGGCGGCGATGGCGCTGGCCCGCTCCGTGCGCATGCGCTCCTGGAGATGGCGCCCCTCGGCGGTCGCCTCCAGCCTGCTGGCCCGCCCGTCCTGGTGGTCGGGGAGGCGCCGCACCAGGTGGGCCGCCACGAGCTTTGCCGCCACCCGGGAGACCATGGTCGGGTTCAGCCCCTCGATGGTGGCCAGTTCGGAGAGCCGCAGGGGCCCGTGGCGGATCACCGTGGCCAACACGGCCACCTGGGTCGGCGACCAGCCGGCGCCGGCCTGGGTGGGGCGCAGCCGGCGGTGCAGCCGGCCGATCACGGTCCGCAGGCGGGCGGCGGTCTCCACCCCGGGGTCGGCCAGGGGGGTCATGGCGGCGGCCGCCGGATGCCCTCGTGCCCGCCAGATAGTTGCTTGCCGATAGACATCTAATTTCATCGTAGCAGCCGCACCCGCGGGTGGCCGGGGATCGGGGCTGGTAGGGTCCGGCGCCCGTGCACACGTTCCGGGTCTGGGCGCCGACGGCCCGGTCGATGGAGGTGGAGCTCGAGGACGGCCAGCGGGTGCCCATGGCCCCTGAGCCCCCGCCGGCCGGCTCGGGCGGGGGATGGTGGTCGGCGCCGGTCGAGCGGGCCGGCCCGGGCATGGCCTACCGGTTCGCCCCCGACGGTGGCGTCGCCCTCCCCGACCCCCGCTCGGCGTGGCAGCCCCTCGGGATCTACGGCCCCTCGGTGGTGGTCGACCACGACAGCTTTCCCTGGACCGATCGTGGCTGGCGGGGCATCCACCTGCCCGCCGCGGTCCTCTACGAGGTCCACGTCGGCACCTTCAGCGACGCCGGGACCTTCGCCGGGGTGGCGACGCACCTGGACCACCTGGTCGACCTGGGGATCGACGCCCTGGAGCTGATGCCGGTGGTGGAGTTCTCCGGCGAGCGGGGGTGGGGCTACGACGGGGTCGACCTGTACGCCCCCCACCACGCCTACGGCGGTCCCGACGGCCTGAAGGCCCTCGTGGATGCCTGCCACGCCCGGGGCCTGGGGGTGGTGCTGGACGTGGTCTACAACCACCTGGGCCCGGTCGGGAACTACCTGGACCGCTTCGGCCCCTACTTCACGGACCGCTACCGCACGCCCTGGGGCCCGGCGGTGAACCTGGACGGGCCGGGCAGCGACGAGGTCCGGGCCTTCGTGGTCGACAACGCCTGCATGTGGCTGCGGGACTACCACTGCGACGGCCTCCGCCTGGATGCCGTGCACGCCATCGTGGACACCTCGGCCACCCATCTGTGCGAGGAGCTGACGACCCGGGTGGAGGAACTGGGCAACGCCCTGGGGCGGCGCCTGTTCGTGATCGGTGAGTCCGATCGCAACGACCCCCGCCTGGTCCGCTCCCGACAGGCCGGCGGCTACGGCCTGGACGCCCAGTGGAGCGACGACTTCCACCACGCCCTCCACGCCGTGTTGACCGGGGAGCAGCGCGGCTACTACGCGGACTTCGGGCGCCTGGGGGACGTGGCCCGGGCCCTCCGCCACGCCTATGTGTACGACGGGCGCTACTCGCCCTACCGGGGCCGGACCCACGGGCGCCCCGCGGGCGGGCTGGCCGGGACCGCGTTCCTCGGCTACCTGCAGAACCACGACCAGGTGGGGAACCGGGCGGGGGGCGAGCGGGCCTCGGCCCTCATGAGCCGGGGCCGCCTGGCGGTGGGCATCGGCCTGGTGCTCACCTCACCCTTCATCCCCCTGGTGTTCCAGGGGGAGGAGTGGGGGGCGGCGACGCCGTTCCCGTACTTCACGGCCCACGAGGACCCCGACCTGGGTCGCGCCGTCGCCGAGGGGCGACGGCGGGAGTTCGCCGCCTTCGGCTGGGACCCCGAGGCCGTGCCCGACCCCCAGGCGGCCTCGACCTTCGAGGCCGCCAGGCTGGACTGGCGCGAGCTCGAGGCCCCCGAGGCGACGTGGCTGCTCGGCTGGACCCGGGAGCTCCTGTGCCTCCGCCGGGGCTGGCCGGAGCTGGCCGACGGCGCCCTGGCGCGGGTGGCCGTGGCGGTGGACGAGGCCGCGGGGTGGCTGCGGATGGCTCGGGGACGGGTGGTGGTGGTCGCCAACGTGGGCGCGGCCCCGGTCACCGTGCCGGTGGCGGGGGCGACGGGGTCGAGCGCCCTGGCCCGGTCGTCGGGCGAGATCAACCTCGGTGACGGGGAGGCGCACCTGCCGCCCGACTCGCTGGTGGTGCTGGCCGTCGCCGGTGGGGGCTCCCCGGGAGCATAGGGAGGCGGTGGCCACGCCATCGGTGGCGCCAGGGCCCGGCGCCCGGGCTCCCGAGGGGCCAGGCGATGGGGGCCACCGGCCAGGGCCGTCGGTCCACCCCGGCCGATGTTGATGGATCGGGAGCAATGGTAGGGTCGCCTCACGGGCCGTTGGCGCAGTTGGCAGCGCGCTTGCATGACGCGCAAGAGGTCGGGGGTTCGAGTCCCTCACGGCCCACCGGGGGGTCGTCACCCGCGCCGGGAGCGCCGCGGCGAGGCCAGCGGGGCGCCGGGTCCGTGGGTCCGGGGACGGGACGGCGGTGGCCCCACCTCCTCCGTCGCCAGGCGGGCCTTGCCAGGCGGTCGCCAGCGCCCGGTGCGCCTCCTCGGCGTCCCGGTGGTGTCTCGGGTTGGTGGCCCGGTCGCCGCTACGGTGATCGGCGAGGGCGGCGCCGGCAGGCAGGCCTCGCTAGCGACCACCGCATCCTCGTGGCCACCACCGGGACCGCATCGATCCCGGCCGGCAGCGGTCGCATCGGGTCGGTGGCACGGGCCCCCAGGGGTCCGGGTCCCCCCGGCGGTGTCGTCGGAGCGGCGCCGGCGTCGACGGGCCGGTGGCCGACGGCCAGGTAGCGGCGTCCTCGTGCGACGCCCGGGAGAGCCACCAGAAGGAGTGACCAATGGAGCACCGACCCCTCGGACGCACCGGCGTCTCGGTCAGCAAGCTGTGCCTGGGGGCCATGATGCTCGGCGACTGGGGCAACAAGGACCAGGACGAGAGCATCCGGATGATCCACCGGGCGCTCGACGCCGGCATCAACGTCATCGACACCGCCGACGTCTACTCCCACGGAGAGTCCGAGGCCATCGTCGGCAGGGCGCTGGCCGGTGGCAAGCGGGACGACGTCGTCCTCGCCACCAAGGTCCACATGCCCATGTCCGCCGATCCCAACCACCGGGGCAA
>DASQQH010000464.1:0-2013 GCA_035643555.1 Acidimicrobiales bacterium
GCTGCAGCAGGGACCCGACGTGCAGGCTCCCCGCCGAGGGATCGAAGCCGATGTAGCAGACCAGGCGCTCGTGGTCGAGGGCCTTCTCCACCGCCGGATCGGTGACCTGGTGGATCAGGCCCCGGAACCGGAGGTCGGCGACGAAGGAGCTCATCCCCCCCATCCTCGCAGGCCCCGGGCGGGTCCCCGGCCGGGCACCACCCCTAGGAGCGTGGGTCGCAACCGGCAACGGGCCAGCTCCGGCGGTCGGACGTGACGGGATCATGAGGCTGTCGCCGTGGTGGGCGGCAGTGCGGTCCGAGATCCGGCTCGAGCCGCCTACGTAGCCCTTCGTCATGCCGGTGCCACCGCCCTGGTGTTGGCCAGCTTGCGCAGGTTGTGGCAGAGGGCGTGGAGGGTCCACTCGCCCTTCGCCCTTTCGAGACCTCGCAGTCGCAGGAAGCCGGCGTGCTGTCGGACCTTCATCTGGCCGAAGGCGGGTTCGACGATCGCCTTCCTCCTGGCGTAGTCGGCACGGCCCTTCTTGGTCCGGAGCCGTCGTGCCATACCTTGGCGGTGGGTGGCGTTCTTCGGGATCGGTCCGCGTGGTGCCTCGGGGGCGCGCTCGGTGTGCTGCAGCCTCCCCGTGGCGATGAGCATGTCGGTCTCGGTGTCGATCGCCCGTGCCAGGTTGTCCTCCGAGCAGTAGCCGGCGTCGGCGAGCACGACCTCGGGGCGGTCCTCGATGCCCGCAGCGACGCAGTTCTCCTGCATGCGATCGGTCATGGAAAAGAGCTGGTCGAGGTCGCCCCCAGCCTGGGTGACGTGGGCGGCGAGGACCACCTGGGCCTCCTCGTCGACGACCGCTTGGGCGTTGTAGGCGTAGTGGAACCCCTCGGTCGTCTTCATCATGCGGGACTCGGGATCGGTGAAGTTGCGCTGGGCACGCCCCTCCGGGGTGGCCTTCTCCGCCGCCCGCTCGGCCGCCTCCTGGCCCTCGGCGTCGCTCTTGCCGGCTGCTTTGGCCTTCTCGGCGGCCTTGGCCGCCGCCTTTGCCCTGGCGTCGGCCTCGATGGCCTCCTTGGCGGCGCGCAGCTTCTCTAGACGGGTCTGTCGGCGGGCGAGGCCCTCTGGGAGCTCGTCACCGCGCCGGCTCTCGCCGAGGGCCTCGTCTTCTGCCTGGTCCACCGCCTCCGCCTCCTCCAAGAGGGACCTCACCTGGGCCTCGTACTCTTGGATCTTGGGGCCCAGTCGGTCATAGCTCATTGCCTTGTGGCGCGAGGCCGACGCTCGCAGCTTGGTCCCGTCGAGGGCCACGCGCCCCAGTGTGACCAGGCCCGCTTCGGCGCACAGCGCGAGGGTCTGGACGAACAAGGCGTCGAGGGCAGAGAGGTGGCGCCGGCGGAACCGGGCGATCGAGCGGTAGTCGGGGGCCTGGTTGGCCGAGAGGAACCGGAACGCCACGTCGGTCCCACACCGCCGCTCCATCTCCCGTGAGGAGGTCACCCCACAGGAGTAGCCCCAGAGCAACAGCTTCAACATCATCGTGGGGTCGTAGGGCGGCGCACCCTCGGCAACGACGTAGGAGGCGTAGACGGCCTCCAGGTCGAGCAGCTCGTCGACGGCCTCGGCGATGAAGCGGGCCTGGTGGTCCTCTGGCAGCCAGTCGTCGATCGAGGGCGGCAGGAGGAACTGCTGGTGGGGTTCGTAGGCGCGGAAGGTCCGCTGTCGCCCGGCGGCGACCGCCGGGATCGCGGGTCGCTGGCCATCGTCCTCGCCCTCGCCATCGTCCAGGGCGAACAGCTGATCGCTGGCAGCAGTCATAGGGCAAATTCTCGCCCACCACCAGCCACTTCGCGAGCACCGAGGCCCCACGAACGCGCTGGTCGTGGCCCTATTTTCACAACTTCGGCCAGCAGCTCACCCTGGCGGGGTTCTGACCCAGGCTCCTAGCCACCCGGTCGCATCATCCGGGCCACCTGTCGCCGGCCCGGGTGGCGAGTCGAGGAGGGCACCAGGAAGCCAACCCGTGGC
>DASQQH010000465.1:0-5397 GCA_035643555.1 Acidimicrobiales bacterium
GACTGGTCCTGGTCATGGGGATCCTGCAGGGACGAGACCCGGGCGAGATGCTGGCCGCCCTGGCTTCCCCCCGGTTGGCGCTGGTCATCGCCTGCCGCCCCCCCTCGCCCAGAGCCCTCGACCCGGCCGAGGTGGTGGCGGTGGCCGAGGCCCAGGGGGTGGCGGCCGAAGTGGTGGAGGACATAGGTGACGCGGTCGCCAGGGCCCGGTCGTGGGCGCTTGATGACGACCTGGTCTTCGTGACGGGATCCCTCTACGTCGTGGGCGAGGCCCGCCGGGCGATCCTCGGCCATCCACCCCGCGTGCTGCCGGCCAGCCCCAGCCGCACCTAGTTGCCCAGGGTGGAGGTCCTGCGGATCTCCACGACCCCGGGATGGCGGTAGGTGCCCGGCCACCCGCGCTGCCATGGTCCCATCGCCAGGCGCCAGATCTCGAGCACGGCCCACCGCGGCGCCCGCCTGGCCCGCCGGGCAACCAGCGCCGAGGCCCGACGCCGGCAAGGCCACCCTGGCCGGGATCGTCGTTGGGTTCACCGACGAGGGAGGCACGTTCTCCACCTGTCCGGTAGGCACGCCTGATCCGGGGCCAGGGGACGGGAGGGCTGGCGGTCCGTGCCAGTCCCCACCGGGACCTTCCGGGGCCGTCAATCCTCGGCCCCGGAAGGTGGTCGGATCAGGACCGCACCGGCCGTCACCCACTCCCGGGCGGGCTGGGTCCCACCGGGGGTGGCCGCCGGCGCCACCTGCGGGCCACCCATCGGGTCAACGGTGGGCGGTCCCGATTCGGCACGGGCCGCCCGGGGCGCTCGCCCCCCGGGAAGCCCCTCGCCGGTGGGCCTGTGGGGCCCAGCGACCGGGGGTCTGGGGCACCCAGGACCGCGAGGACGGCTGGAGGGATCGTGCAAGGCGACCGAGTCCCCCAACGGTGGACCAGTCCTCCACCGGCGCCCTCCGGAGGACGCCCCGGCGCCGAAGCGTCCTCCAGCGCCGTCCGCCGCGAGGCGACCGCCCGGGGGGCAAGGTCCTCGGGAGGGTCGCCCCCCGGCGTGGTGCTCCGCCCGGGCGGTCCCCACCGCCGGCACTGTTGGCACCTCCGGGCCGAGGAGCGCCGGCGGGGTGGGAATCGACCCGGGTCGGGGCCGACCGTCCGGTCCCCTGAGCCGGGCCGCCGGGCCGGGTCCCCGGGGGCGGCACGAGCATCCGATCCCCAGGCTGGGAGAGGACGGCACCGGCCCCAGCACCCGCTGTCTGGGCGGATCGGGGTGGCCCCAGGGCGGAACGGTGAGGCCCCCCGCCCGCAGGCCGCCCGGAGCGGCGGGATGTCAGGACCACAGAACGTGGGAGGACGCGTCATCGGGCCTCTCCCCGGAGCACTGGCCGGATCCGGGCCACCGCCGGCCACGCCGGGGCTCGGCCGGGGGACCGGTAGCCTCCCCGAGGCTATGGATCGGACCCTGGTCATCTGCAAGCCCGACGCGGTCGAGCGCGGCCTGGTGGGCGAGATCGTGGGACGCCTGGAGCGCAAGGGCCTCCACCTCGCCGCTGCCGAGCTCTCCCTGATCTCCACCGAGCTGGCGTCCCGCCACTACGCCGAGCACCAGGGAAAGTCCTTCTACGACGACCTGGTTTCCTTCCTCACCAGGTCGCCGGTCCTGGTCATGGTCGTCGAGGGCCCCGCTGACACCTGGAAGGTGGTGCGCACCCTGATGGGAGCGACGGACCCGGCCCAGGCCGACCCGGGCACCATCAGGGGTGACCTGGCCACTAGCATCGCCGAGAACCTGGTCCACGGCTCGGACTCGGCGGCGTCGGCGGAGCGCGAGGTGGCGCTGTTCTTTCCCCGCCTCGCCGCCTGAGAGCGCACCCAGCGACCCCCAACCTGACGGTACGCGCCCACCCGCTCGGAGTAGGGTAGGGGCCGCTGGTTGCACCTCGCGAGGAGGCCCGTCGTAGATGGCAGACAGATCGGTTTCGTCCTGGTTCGGCCGCGACATGGCGGTCGACCTCGGGACGGCCAACACCCTCGTGTACGTGCGGGGACGGGGGATCGTGCTCAACGAGCCGTCGGTCGTGGCGGTCGACGTCAAGACCGGCCGCCCGCTGGCGGTGGGGAGCGAGGCCAAGCGGATGATCGGGCGTACGCCCAGCCACATCCAGGCCATCCGCCCGCTGAAGGACGGGGTCATCGCGGATTTCGAGATCTGCGAGAAGATGCTCCGCTACTTCATCCGGCGGGTCCACCAGAACCGGTTCGGCAAGCCCCGCATCGTCATCTGCGTGCCCTCGGGCATCACGGGCGTGGAGCAGCGGGCCGTCCAGGAGGCGGCCGAGTTCGCGGGCGCCCGCAAGCCCGCCTACATCATCGAGGAGCCCATGGCCGCGGCCATCGGCGCCGGCCTCCCGGTCCATGAGCCGACCGGGAACATGGTGGTCGACATGGGCGGTGGGACGACCGAGGTGGCGGTTATCTCCCTGGGGGGCATCGTCACCAGCCAGTCCATCCGCATCGGCGGCGACGAGCTGGATCAGGCGGTCATCAGCTTCATAAAGAAGGAGTACAACCTGGCCCTGGGGGAGCGCACCGCTGAGGAGATCAAGGTGGCCCTGGGGTCGGCCTGCCCCCTGGAGGAGGAGCTCCACGCCGAGATCCGGGGTCGGGACCTCATCACCGGCCTCCCCAAGACGATCGTGACCACGACCGAGGAGATCCGCCAGGCCATCGAGGAGCCCTTGAGCGCCATCGTGGACTCGGTGAAGGTGACCCTCGACAAGACCCCGCCCGAGCTCGCCGCCGACATCATGGAACAGGGGGTCGTGCTGACCGGTGGCGGCGCCAAGCTGCACGGGCTGGACACCAGGCTGTCGAACGAGACCGGCATGCCCATCGTGGTGGCCAAGAACCCGCTGCACTCGGTGGCCATCGGCAGTGGCCAGTGCCTCGAGGAGTTCGAGGCGCTGAAGCAGGTCCTCATCTCGTCCTCCGGTCCCCGCTGACGGGGCGCCGCTGACGTCGTCAGGTGGCCAGCACCTCGCGGTATCGGACCCTGTCCCGGAGGTCGAGGTCGGGGCGCACCACCGGGGCTCCCCGGACCGCCGGTCCGCGGTTCACCCTGGTGGTGCTGATCCTGGCCTCGATCACGCTGATCACCCTCGGTTACCGGGGTAGCTCGGGCGGATGGCTCCGGGGGACCAGGTCGCTGGCCGCTGACGCGTTCAACCCCGTACAGTCGGCCGTCAGATCCGCTTTCGCCCCGGTGGGCACCTTCTTCGTGGGCGCAGCGAGATACGGATCGGTCAAGACCGAGAACGCCAAGCTGCACCAACAGGTCACCCGGCTCCAGGCCCGGGCGGCCCAGGCCGACGTCTACCGCCGCCAGGTCGCCGCGCTCCGGGCCCAGGACCATCTGGCCTTCGGCCAGAACCTCCCCTCGGTCGTCACCGACGTGGTCGCCGGCTCGCCCTCCAACTTCCAGAACACCGTCCAGGTGGACAAGGGCAGCGCCGAGGGGGTGCAGGTGGGCATGCCGGTGGTCTCGGGCACCGGGCTGGTGGGTCGGGTGGTGGCCGTGTCCCATGGGCAGTCCACCGTGCAGCTGGCGAGCGACCCCAACTCCTCGCTGGGCGTGCGGTTCGGGCCCAACTCACAGCTGGCCCTGGCGGTTGGCCAGGGTGGGGGCAAACCGCTGCTGGTGGACTACATCCCCACGAACACCAGGCTGACCAAGGGCGAGGTGATGGTGACCGCCGGCGGCCAGGGCGACCTGTATCCGCCGGGGATCCCGGTCGGCACCGTGCAGTCGGCGGTCCAGAAGCCCGGCTCCCTGCAGGAGACCGTCACCCTGAAGCCCTTCGTGAACCTGCGCCAGCTCCAGCTGGCCAGCATCCTCAAGTGGACCCCGGGGAACGGAGCCGTACCGTGAGGGCCGCCCGCCGTCTGCGGCTGCTCCTGGTGGTGGCGGTGGCGTTCGTGCTCCAGTACGCCCTGCTGGCGAACCTGCAGATCCAGGGTGCGGAGCCCGACATCATGATCCTGGTGGTGGTGCTGACGGCCATGGAGGGCGGGCCCCAGCGCGGCGCCATCGTGGGGTTCGCGGTCGGGCTCCTCAACGACCTGTACCTGCAGAGCCCCTTCGGCCTGACGGCGCTGACCCTCACCCTGATCGGGTATGCCGTGGGCCTCCTGGAGCCGAGCCTGGTGGACGCCGCCGGCTGGCTCACCGCCACCATCGGGGCCGTGGCGAGCGCCGCGGCGGTCACCCTCTACGCCCTGCTCTACGCGATCCTGGGCCATCCCACCCTTCTGCACCACGGCCTGCTGGCGGTGGTGCTGGTCGTCGGCCTGGTCAACGGTGTCCTGGCCATTCCCTGTGCTCCGATCGTCCGCTGGGCCCTGGGGATCCGGGAGGCCTCGATGACCAGGCGGTCCCGGACGGACCGCTGGGGAGCCGGGATCGGCCGATGAGGCCGCGGTGGAAGAAGCTGGACCCGTACCGGGACGAACCGGGCGCCAGGCAGCGACGGCGGGCAGCGCAACGGCCCCTCGTGGGCAGGCGGCCCCATGCCACCGTGGGCCGGCGTCCCCGGCTGCGCCTGTCCCTCGTGGGGGTCCTGCTGGCCGCTTTGTTCGCGGCCATGTTCGGCCGCCTGTACTACCTCCAGGTGCTCCAGGCTCCCAAGTTCTCGACCCTGGCCACCCAGAACACCGACCGCATCGTGGCCACACCGGCGCCGCGGGGGTTGCTGCTGGACCGCTCGGGCAAGCCGGTCGTCTCCGACCAGGCGGCCCAGGTCGTGACCCTGGACCGGGTGACGGCCAAGGCGCACCCGGGGATCATCCCCCGCCTGGCCGCCGTGCTGCACATGACCCCGGCCCAGGTGCACACCCAGCTCAACAGCAACCAGTACACGCCCTATCAGCCGGTGCCGGTGAAGACCGGGGTGCCCCTGTCGACGGTGATCTACCTGCGAGAGCACCAGTCGGCGTTCCCGGGGGTGGCGACCCACATGCAGGGGGAGCGGGCCTACCCCTACAAGTCCCTGGCCGCCCAGTACCTGGGCTACGTCACGCCCATTTCGGCGAAGGAGCTGCACCGCGCCAACACCCACGGTGGGAACTACAAGCCCGGCGACCTCTACGGGCAGTCCGGGATAGAGGCCGTCTACCAGCACTGGCTCCGGGGCCAGCAGGGGGAGAAGAAGCTGGCGGTCGACGCCCAGGGCCGGATCGTGGGGACCGTGGGGACCACGCCGCCGGTCCAGGGGAACAGCGTCCAACTCGCCATGGATCTGGGGCTCCAGCAGCAGGCGGACAACGCCCTGGGGGCGGAGGTGAGGAACGCGGGGGCCGCCAGTGGGGCGGCGGTGGTCCTCAACCCCCAGAACGGCAGGATCCTGGCCA
>DASQQH010000466.1:0-4981 GCA_035643555.1 Acidimicrobiales bacterium
CTGGGCGGCCAGGTCCGGGCCCCGGCCATCGGGGCCGACGAGGTGGCAGGCGACCGGGTGCCCGTCGGTGGTGGGGTCCTCCAACACCGGGGCCTCGGTTGCGCACCGGGGGAGGCTCGCCACCGGGCACCGGGTGTGGAAGCGGCAGCCCGGCGGAGGGTCGATGGGGCTCGGGATGTCCCCTCGAAGGACGATCCGCCGTCGGGTCCGCTGGTCGGCGGGGTCGGGGACCGGTGCTGCCGACAGCAACGAGGCGGTGTAGGGGTGGCGGGATGCCCCGAAGATCGCCTCCCGGGGGCCCTCCTCGACGATGCGGCCCAGGTACATGACCGCCACCCGGTTGCAGGCGAACTCGACGGTGGCCAGGTCGTGGGCCACGAACAGGCACGAGAACCCCATGCGCTGCTGCAGGTCCACGAGGAGGTTGAGGATGGAGGCCTGCACGGAGACGTCGAGCGCCGAGACCGGCTCGTCGGCGATGAGCAGGCTCGGCTCGAGCACCAGGGAGCGGGCCAGCCCCACCCGCTGGCGCTGGCCCCCCGACAGCTCGTGGGGGAACCGGTAGCGCACGTCGGGGGCCAGCCCCACCCGGTCCAGCATGGCGTCCACCCGGCGGGTCAGGTCCGGGCCCCGTGCCACCCGGTGCATGCGGAGGGGCTCGGCGACGAGCTGGCTCACCGTGGTCCGGGGGTCCAGGGAGGAGAAGGGGTCCTGGAACACCATGTGCATGGCGCGGCGGGCCCGGCGGAGCCGGCGGCCGGAGGCGTGGGCGATATCCCAGCCGTGGAGGAAGATCGCCCCGGCGCTGGGTTCGAGCAGCCGCACGATGCACTTGGCGACCGTCGACTTCCCCGAGCCCGTCTCCCCGACCAGGCCCAGGATCTCCCCGACCCCGATCCGCAGGTCCACGTCGTCGACCGCGTGGACCCGTCCCCCCCCGGCCGAGCGCGAGATGTCGAAGTGCTTGGTGAGGCCCCGGACCTCGAGCACCGCCCCCGGGGCGGCCTGGTCGTCCACCCGGGGCCCCCCGACCACCGCCGTGGTCCCGGGGCGTTCCCGGGTCATGCGCCCACCACCGGCTCCCCCGGCAGGTCCGCCCCCGGGCCGGGGTGGAAGCAGGAGACGACGTGGCCCGGGGCCGCCTCGGCGAGGTCGGGGACCAGCTCCCCGCAGCGGTCGCCGGCCCGGGGGCAGCGGGGGGCGAACACGCAGCTCGTGGGGGACCGGCGAAGCGTCGGCACCAGGCCGGGGATCTCCCGCAGTCGGCGGTCCCCTCCGGCCAGACGGGGCAGGGCGCCGAGGAGGCCCAGGGTGTAGGGGTGCTGGGGTCGGGCGAAGAGGTCCTCGACCGAGGCGGACTCCACGAGGTGGCCGGCGTACATGACCTCCACCCGGTCGGCGATGTCGGCCACCACCCCCAGGTCGTGGGTGATCAGCAGGATCGCCGTGCCCAGGGTCCGGCGGAGGTCCCGGAGGATGTCGAGGACCTGGGCCTGGATGGTGACATCGAGGGCGGTCGTCGGCTCGTCGGCGATCAGCACGGCCGGGTTGCAGGCGACGGCCATGGCGATCATGACCCGCTGGCGCATGCCTCCCGACAACTGGTGGGGGTACTCCCGCACCCGGGTCTCGGGCGAGGGGATGCGCACCTGGCGGAGCAGCTCGACGACCCGTTCCCTCGCCTGGCGCCGGGTGAGGTGCTCGTGGCGCCGTAGCACCTCGCCCACCTGGAACCCGATGGTGAACGCCGGGTTCAGCGATGTCATGGGCTCCTGGAACACCATGGCGACCTCCCGGCCCCGGACGCCGCGGAGGCGGCGCTGGCTCAGCCCCGTCAGCTCCGTGCCGTTCAGGGTGATCGATCCGCTCATGGTGGCCGTCGGCGGCAGGAGCCCCATGATCGACAGGGCGGTCATGGACTTGCCGCACCCGGACTCGCCCACCAGGGCCAGGACCTCACCCCGGGCCAGGGACAGCGACACGCCGCCGACGGCGAGCACCGGCCCCTCGTCGGTGGTGAAGCCCACCCGCAGGTCCTCAACGGTGACGACCGCGCTCATGTGCGGGTCCTCGGGTCGAGGACGTCCCGGAGGCCGTCACCGAGCAGGTTGAACGCCAGGGTGGTCACCACGATCGCCAGCCCGGGGAAGATGGCGAAGAACGGGGCCTGGTGCAGGTAGTTCTGTGCCTCCGAGAGCATGGAGCCCCACGCCGGCGTCGGTGGCTGCACCCCGAGACCCAGGAAGGACAACACGGCCGCCCCGATGATCGCCACCGGGATCCCGACGGTGACCTGGACCACCAGGGGGCTCAGCATGTTCGGGAGGGCGTGGCGAAAGAGGATCACCCGGGTGGGGGCCCCGTTCACCTTTGCCGCAGCGACATGGTCCTGCTCCCGGAGACCCAGCATCTCGCCCCGGCTGATCCGCAGGAAGACCGGGAACTGTGCGGCGGCCAGGGCGATCGTGGCGTCCCGCAGTGACGGGCCGAGGATGGCCGCGAGGCCGACGGCGAGGATGAGGAACGGGAAGGACAACACGACGTCGTTGAGCCGCATGAACAGGGGGTCGACCCAGGACCGGTAGAAGCCTGACACCAGGCCGATGGGGACGGCGACGACCGCGGCCAGCAGGGTCGCCGCCACCCCGGCGATGAGCGAGACCCTGGATCCCCACATGAGGCGCGACAGGATGTCCCGGCCCAGATCGTCGGTGCCGAGCAGGTGCCCCGGGGTGAACGGTTTCACCAGGATGGCGTTGTAGTCGACCTTGGCGGGGGGGAACGGGGCGATCCAGGGCGCCAGGACGGCCACGAGGACGATCACCGTCACCCCGGCGAGACCGAGGACGGCGGGGGGGCGCCGGGCGAACCGGCGCACCATCCGTGTCCGCTGCAGGGACTTGGCGGTGGCCCCGACCTGGACGCCCGTCGCGGTCACGACCCTCCCCCCACCACCCGGATCCGTGGGTTGAGCACGGAGTAGGTGAGGTCCACGAGGAAGTTGACGAGGATGTACCCGGTGGCGGTGAGCAGCACCACCCCCTCGAGGGTGGGGTAGTCCCGGCTGAAGACGGCCTCCAGCGTGAGCCGGCCCAGGCCGGGGATGACGAAGATCTGCTCGGTGATCACCACCCCCGAGATGAGCACCCCCAGCTGGAGGCCGACCACGGTCACCACGGTGAGGAGGCTGTTGCGCAGGGCGTGGACGCCCACGACCGACCACTCCGTCAGGCCCTTGGCCCGCGCCGTCCGCACGTAGTCGGCCCCGAGGGACTCGAGCATGGCCGAGCGCATCTGCCTGGTCACCACGGCCGCGATCCCGATCCCCAGCACGAAGGCCGGCATGATCATGTGGGCCAGGTTGCCGAGCGGGTTCTGCAGGAACGGGACGTACCCCGACGCCGGCAGCCAGGCGAGCTGGACGGCAAAGGCCAGGATGAACAGGATGCCGAGCCAGAAGTGGGGCACCGACAGCCCGAGCAGGGACCCGCTCGTGGCCGAGTAGTCGATCAGCGTGTCCCGCTTGACCGCCGCGATGACCCCGATCGGTATCCCGATCACCACGGCGATGACGAGGGCGAAGACGGCGAGCTCGAGGGTCACCGGGATCCTGCTCGCCAGCACCGGGCCCACCGGGAGCCCGGTGCTGGGTGAGGTTCCCATGTTCCCGTGCAGGATCTGGCCGATCCAGTCGGCGTACTGCACGGGGAGGGGCTTGTTGAGGCCGTACTGGTGGCGGATGGCCGCCAGCACGGCCGGGCTCGCCGTCTCCGAGGACAGGGCCACGGCCGGCCCACCCGGGAGCGCCCGGATCCCGGCGAAGACGGCGATCGACGCCAGGAAGAGCGTGATCACCGACGCGCCGAGCCGCCGCAGCAGATACCAGCGCACGGGTCCAGCCCTACGAGCCGGAGGTGAACCCTGCGGTCTTGAAGCGCATCAGGCCATCGGCGTAGTAGTGGATGCCGGTGACGTTGCTCCGATAGCCGAGGATGAACTTGGGGTGGTACAGGTAGATGATGTTGTTCTTCTTCTGCATCTCCTGGATGGCCTTCCGGTAGAGCTGCTTCCGGGCGGCCGTTCCCGTCGCTGCCTTGGCCTGGGACAGGGTCTGATTGAGGCTGGCGTAGTCGGCACCGCTGTAGTTGAGGTGGCTCTTCGGGGTCCAGAAGGGGGAGGTGTTCTGGTCCGGGTCGAGCCGGCCGGACCAGCCCACCTGGAAGGCGTAGAACTGGCCGTGCTGGCTCTGCTTCAAGGCGGTGGTGAACTCGGTGGGCTGCACCTTGACGGCGAATCCGGCCTGGTGGGCCATCGAGCGGATGACCGACGCCAGCTTGATGTCGAGGGAGTTGCTGGCCTCGACGGTCAAGGTCACCGGGATGGGTGTCTTGACCCCGCTCTGGGCCACGAGCTTCTTGGCCCGGGCGATGTCGGGCTGGGAGCAGGGAAGGTGTCCGAACCAGGGGCTGGCCGGTGAGATGGGGGTGCACCCGGGCACGTAGAGACCGTTGAACACCACCTTGTTGATGGCCTTGCGGTTCAGGGTCAGCTTGAATGCCTCCCTGAGCTGGGGATGCTGGGCCAGTGGGTTGTTCACGGTGGTGAACGGCGGCTTCCCGGCGCCGTTGCTGTTGGAGACGTTGATCGTGATCCCCTGGTAGCCGAGGGTGGTCACGGGGTCCAGATGGACCGAGGAGACGTTCTTCAGGCTCGAGTAGTTCGACGGCTGGATGCGATCGGCGACATCCACACTGCCGGCCTGCAGGTCGGTGGCCCGCACCTGGGGCTGGGTGATCACCTGGAACTTGATCTTGTCGAGCTTCACCGCGGACTTGTCATAGAAGTCCGGGGACTTCTTCAGGGTGATCTGGTCCTTGGAGGGCCGGGAGACGAACTCGAACGGACCGACCCCCACCGGGTGCTGGTCGAACTTGTTCCCCTCGGCCTTGATCGCCTTCGGCGACTCGATCATGCCGGCGCG
>DASQQH010000467.1:0-4264 GCA_035643555.1 Acidimicrobiales bacterium
GGGGGACCCCGCCCCGGCGGGCCGCCAGAGCGGCGGCACCGACGATGCCGGCGTCGTTCTGCAACCGCGCCGGGACGATCGGCGTGCGCAGCGACAGCAGTGGCAGGAACTTGTCCGCCTTCCTGCTCACCCCACCGCCGACCACGAACAGATCGGGCCAGAAGTACCGCTCCAGCGCCTCGAAGTAGCCCTGGAGACGCTTGGCCCACTTCTTCCAGCCGAGCCCCTCGCGCTTTCTGACGGCGTCGGCCGCGTGGCTCTCGGCGTCGTGGCCGTCCACTTCCAGGTGGCCGAGCTCGGTGTTGGGCAGCAACCGACCCTGGTGGACAACCGCCGTGCCGATGCCGGTACCCAGGGTGACCACGATCACCAACCCCGCTTGCCCCCGTGCCGCTCCGAAGGCCACCTCGGCCAGGCCGGCGGCGTCGGCGTCGTTGACCGCCGTCACGTCCAGGCCGGTGACGCCGCCGAGCACCTGCTCGGCGTTGGTGCCGATCCAGGTGGGGTCGACGTTGGCCGCCGTCCTGACCGTCCCCGCGGTCACCACGGCAGGCATGGTGCACCCGATCGGCCCCGCCCAGGCGAAGCTGTGGACGACCTGGGCCACCGTTGCCGCCACGGCCTCCGGGGTCGACGGCTGGGGTGTCGGCAGCTTCACGCGGGGCTGGGCCAGCCCGCCACCGACCAGGTCAACGGGCGCTCCCTTGATCCCCGACCCTCCGATGTCGACACCGAAGCCCAGCGTGCGTCGATCGCCTGCTCCAGCCATTCCGGAGTGCTCCTTCCCTCCCACACCCTACCGAGGGACGGGCAGCCGCCGGGGCCGGCCGTCACACACCGGCCGGCGGTGTGGGGCGCCGGCGTGGGGCCACCTGACACCGCGCATCACCCGTGCCGGCCGCCCGGGGGCCTGGTGCGCCGGGGGGACGACCCCCGTCGGCCCAGGGCCGCCCGGCCCGAGGACAAGAGCCCCGGCCGGCGGCCGGCGGCTCCCCGGGGACCGCCCCGACTGCTGCTGCGGAGGGAGTGGGATTCGAACCCACGGGGGTCGCCCCCAAGGCTTTTCAAGAGCCTCGCATTCGGCCGCTCTGCCATCCCTCCGGGCGCCGCCCCTCGGCGGGAGCCCGTGGCCCCACGCCAGCCTAGGCAGCCCGGCCCGCCGGGCTCCTCCCTCAGGGCACCCTGCCGACCTGGGCACGCAGCCCCGCCAGCCAGGCATCCGCGCCGGCCCAGGCCACCTGCGCCGCCTGGCGACGGACCTGGCCGCCATCCCCGGCCGCCGGGTAGGAGCCCAGGAACTTCACCCCGGCCAGCCGGGCGTGGAGGTCCCGAAGGCAGTCCGCGACGACCTCGTCGGCGATGTGGCCCTCCAGGTCGATGATGAAGCAGTACTGACCGAGCCCGGCCTTGGTCGGCCTCGACTCCAGCTTGGTGAGGTTGATGTCCCGGGCGGCGAACTGGCCGAGGATGGCGTGCAGGTTGCCCGGACGGTCGGCGTGCTGGAAGCACACGATGCTGGTCCGATCGTGCCCCGTGGGGGACGGGACCCCCGATCGGCCGAGCAGCACGAACCGGGTCTGGTTGTCGGGATGGTCCTCCACGGCCTCCGCCAGCACCTCGAGGTCGTAGAGCTTCGCCGCCAGCAGGGGGGACAGGGCGGCGGTCCCCGCCGGTCGCTCGGCGCCCAGCTGCCGGGCGGCATCGGCGGTGGAGTTGGCCGCCACCACCTCCGCACCCGGCAGCACCCGGGACAGGTAGCCCTGGCACTGGGCGGTCGCGTGAGGGAACGACAGCACCCGTGCCACGTCGCCCAGCCCGGTCCCCGGGGGAGCCAGGAGGTTGAGGTGGATGTCGAGCACGGCCTCCTGGTGGATGAGCAGGTCGAGATCGAACACGAGGCCGTCGATGGTCGCGTTCACCGTCCCCTCGATGGAGTTCTCGATCGGGACGAACCCGGCCTCGACCCTCCCCTCGTTGGTCGCCCTCAGCACCTCGGCGATGCTGGGCAGGGGGAGCAGCTCGGCCTCGGCCAGCTCCCCCTGGGCGAGGAGCGCCTCCTCGGTGAAGGTCCCGGGAGGTCCGAAGTAGGCGATGGTGCCGGGACCGGACATGGCAGGCAGGATAGTGAGGTCATGGACGAGCCCACCCTCCGCGCGCTGCTCGAGGATGTCCGCACCGGCGCCGTCGGGGCCGACGAGGCGGTCGGCAGACTCCGGCGGCTCCCCTACGCCGACCTGGGGTTCGCCCGGATCGACCACCACCGCGCGCTCCGCCAGGGGGTGGCCGAGGCCGTCTACGCGCCGGGGAAGACCCCGGAGGCGTGCGCCTCCATCGTGGCCGAGCTCCTGGCCGAGCCCGACGGTGGGCCGGTCGTGCTCACCCGGGCCGACCCCGAGCAGGCCACGGCGGCCACCGCGGCCAACCCGGGCGGGCTGGTGCGACATGCCGACGGCGGCGACGGCACCCCCGATGACCGAGGCGGGGGCGCCCGGCCCGGCGGGCGCCCCGAGGCCCCCCGACGTCCGGCACCCGCCACCGTCGTGTGGCGACCCGCGGCGCCCAGGTCGGCCGAGGTCGCGGTCGTCACGGCCGGAACCGCCGACCTCCCGGTGGCCCGGGAGTGCCTGGCGACCCTGGAGGCCTACGGGCTGGGCCGGGAGCTCCTGGCCGACTGCGGGGTGGCCGGCGTCCACCGGCTGCTCGCCCACGTGGACCGCCTGGCCTCGGCCAACGCCGTGGTCGTCGTGGCCGGCATGGAGGGGGCCCTCCCGAGCCTGGTGGCCGGCATCACCCCGGCTCCGGTGATCGCCGTGCCCACCAGCGTCGGGTACGGGGCGGCCCTGGAGGGCGTCACGGCCCTGCTGGCGATGCTGTCGTCCTGTGCCGCGGGGATGACCGTCGTCGGCATCGACAACGGGTTCGGGGCCGCCTGCGCGGTGGCCAGGGTCCTGGCGTGATCGAGGCGGGGACCGGGCGGCGGGCCCACGGGGCACCCCAGCGCATCGCCTGGTTCCACTGCTTCGCCGGTATCGCCGGGGACATGGCCCTCGGGGCCCTGCTCGACGCCGGCGCCGACCTCGACGCCGTCCGGCGCATCCTCGAGCCCCTGCCCCTGCCCGGCTGGTCGCTGTCGGCCGAACCGGCCCAGCGGGGGGGCATCGCCGCCACCCGGGCCGTGGTGGAGGTCCGGGATGACAGCGTCGTCCGCACCCACGCCCACATCGTCGGGCTGGTGGAGGAGGCCCGCCTGCCTCCCCGGGTCCGGGACCGGGCCCTGGCGACCTTCGCTGCCCTGGCCGAGGCCGAGGGCCGTGTCCACCGACGCCCTCCTCCCCAGGTGACCTTCCACGAGGCGGGGGGCCACGACGCGATCGTCGACGTCGTCGCCACGTGCGCCGCGCTCGAGGTGCTGGGCGTCGCCGAGGTGGCCACGAGCCCGGTGGCGACGGGCACGGGCATGGTCCGCACGGCCCACGGCCTCCTGCCCAACCCCACCCCGGCGGTGGTGGAGCTCCTGGCCGGCCTGCCCCTGGCCGGCCGTTCCCTCGATGTGGAGCTGACCACCCCGACCGGGGCGGCGCTGCTGGCGGCCATGGCCACCAGGGCCGGGCCCCTCCCACCGGTGACCGTGGAGGCCACCGGCTACGGTGCCGGGTCCCGGGAACTGGACGCCCTCCCCAACGTCACCCAGGTCGTCCTCGGTCGGTCCACCGGGTGGGACCCCGAACAGGACCGGGGGCAGCCCGTGGTCCTCCTCGAGGCCAACCTCGACGACACCACCGGCGAGGTCCTCGCCCACACCGTCGCCGCCCTGCTCGAGGCGGGGGCGCACGACGCCTGGACGGTGCCGGTGGTCATGAAGAAGGGCCGGCCCGGCCACGTGCTGGCCGCCCTGGCCGACGTGTCGCTGGCCCCCTCGCTCGCCGAGGTGCTGTCCTCAGAGACCGGGACCCTCGGCGTCCGGGCCCACGACCTCACCCGGTGGCCCGCCCCCCGCAGCACGGGCCAGGTGGACGTGGCGGGCCTCCCAGTGCGGATGAAGGTCGGCCCGGACCGGGTGAAGCCCGAGTACGACGACGCCGTCGTCGTCGCCCGCCGCACGGGGCTGCCACTGCGCGAGGTGATCAGGCGGGCCGAGGCGGCCTGGGAGCAGGGGGGCGGCCCGTCGGCACCAGGGCGTCAGCCGCCCCCAGCGCGTGGGGACGCCTGAGCAGCCTATGACGGCGACGTCAAATGGCCTGTGGACGGCCGGGAGGACGCGCCG
>DASQQH010000468.1:0-14887 GCA_035643555.1 Acidimicrobiales bacterium
ATCTACAACGCCCTACGCCGGGGACTCGCCACCAGCGCGAGCCTGATGGTCCCGGCACCCTGGGCCAGGGAGGCGGCCTCCCGCTACCGGGGCGAGGACGTCGGGGTTCACCTCACCCTCAACGCCGACCACGACCTCTACCGCTGGGGACCGATCACCTACGCCCCCTCCCTGCTCGACGGGGACGGCGGGTTCCCCCGCACCGTGACCGACGTCTGGGAGCACGCCGACCTGGACGAGGTCCGGCGTGAGTGTCGGGCCCAGGTGGAGCGGGCGATCTACTGGGGGTTCGACGTCAGCCACCTCGACTCCCACCTGGGCGCCCTGGCCCTGCGTCCGGAGTTCTTCAGCGTCTACCTGGAGCTGGCGCTGGATTTCGCCCTTCCCATCCGCCTGCCGAGCGACACCACCGAGGAGGCCGCCGGCTTCCCCTTCCGCCGACTTGCCGCCGAGGAGGGCGCCGTCTTCCCCGACCACCTGGTCGCCGCCCGCCCGGGCGGGAGCCGGCGGATCCTGGAGCAGGCGCTGACCGAGCGCCGAGCGGGGGTCACCGAGATCGGCCTGCGCCCCGCCGCCGACACCCCGGAGCTGCGCGCCCTCGACCCGCGGTGGCCCCTCCGGGTGGAGGACGCCGACCTGCTGTGCAACGACGCCTCCGTGGCGGCCCTGGCCGAGCGTGCCGGGTTCGTGCGGATCGGCTACCGCCAGCTTCGCCAGCTGGCGCGGGATGGCCGCTGAGGGGCGGTCCCGAAGGGTGCTCGCTCCTCCCCCACCACTACCATCCCCCCGGGCGGGCGCCGAACCACCGGGCGCGCCGAGCCATCCTGTCCCCCAGCAAAGGAGTGCCGAGAGGTGCCACGGAGTGCTCGCTTCCTGACCGCCGGGGTGATGCTGGTCGGGCTGGGGCTCGGCCTCACCGCCTGCTCGGAGAAGAGCACCCCGCCCGGCCCCCCGACGACCGCGCCGGCGAGGAGCGCCCGGCCGAGCACCCCGTTGGCCTCCACCACCCCGAGCTCGATCCCCCCCGCCACGTCGGCGTCGACGACGCCGGGCACCGTGGGGGCGGCGACGATCATCATCAACGCCACCCGGCTGGTCCCCACGACCCTGACCGTCACCGCGGGGGCCACGGTGACGGTGAAGAACACCAGCGGGACGACCCGCACCATCGCGGCCACCGGCGCCCACGCCGGCGCCTTCACCACCGGCCCGATCCCCGCCGGAGGCACCGCGACCTTCCACGCTCCCCACGCGGCGGGCACCTACGACTTCGACTGCCCCATGCACCCCTCGATGAAGGGGGTGCTCGTCGTCCGCTGAGGACGACGAGCGGCGTCAGAACTCGGTGACGGCGGCGATGTCCGCCTGGAGCTTCTTGTACTCGGGGGAGTTGGTGATGGGCAGCAGCGACATCAGCTTGCCCATGTTCCCGGTCACCTTGACCCGCCCCTGCATGAAGGCGGCGTTCGCGTCGAGCTCGCCCTTCTGGATGCGCATGGCGTCCTCCCAGGACTGGGTGAGGGTGACCTCGGCGTCGGGAAGCTCGCCGAGGCGGGAGTCCACCAGCTTGCCGTTCTCGAGGAGCCAGTAGTACTTGACATCCCCCTCGGGACCGCCGGTCACCACGTACTGCATCCGGGCCGAGGCGCCGGGCCGCTCGGGCTGGCTCTCCGCCATCCGGCGGGTCTCGTCGAGCCACTCTTGGGTGAGCCACTTGGGCATGGGCGAGGGTCCTCCTCCGACGTCTGCGACCCGGCAAGCCTACCGGAGCCTCCTCCCCCCTGGCGTCGCCTCCCACCGGGCGGCAGCCGGAGAACGGGAGCTCAGGACGCCACCTGCTCCCGGACGCCGGCGAAGAGGTCGTCCTCGGTCTCCCCGGTGCGAGGCGCCCCGGTCAGGTCGGCGGCCAGGACGTACTCCTCCACGGGGTGCACGGTGCGGGCGATCTCCCGGGGGAGGCCGAACCACCGCTGGGAGTTGGGGTCCACCTGGGTGCGGTGGGCCAGCAGGGCGTCCAGGCGCACGTCCGCCCACGGGGCGATGTCGACCCTGGTGGTCACCAGGTGGTCCTGGGAGGGCCGCTCCAGCCACTCCGGGCTGAAGGGGGAGGTCAGCCCGAGCTCCAGGAACTTTTCGTGCATGGCCAGCCACCGGGCCCTGGCCCACACCGTGTAGTAGAGCTTGAGCGGCTGCCAGGGCGACCCGGCGTCGGGGTAGGCGGCGGGATCCCCCGCGGCCTCGAAGGCCGCCACACTCACCTCGTGGACCCGCAGGTGGTCAGGGTGGGGGTAGGCCCGCTGGTCGTCCCCGTAGGTGACGACCACCTGGGGCCTGGCCCGGCGGATCGCCCCCACCAGCGCCTGCACCGCCTCCTCGAGGGGGCGCCGGGCGAAGCACCCGGGGTTCGCGTTCGCCTCGGTGTCGGGCATCCCCGAGTCCCGGTAGCCGAGCATCACCACCTCGTCGTAGCCGATGATGGCGGTGGCCCGATCCAGCTCCTCCCGGCGCAGCTCCACCAGGCGCTCCCGCACCTCGGGACGGTCCATGGCCGGGTTGAGGATGTCGCCCTCCTCGCCGCCGGTGCAGCAGACGAGCACGGTGCGCACCCCCTCGCTGTGGTAGCGGGCCACGGTGCCGGGCCCCTTGGACGACTCGTCGTCAGGGTGGGCGTGGACCGTCAGCAGGCACAACGGCTCGGACATGTCTGCCACGTTACTGTCGGGGGTCGCCGGCCTCGCCGAGCCCCGCCCTACCCCCCGACGACGGCCCCCTCCCCGCTCCAGGCCGGCGGGGCGGTGGCCAGGTGCGCCTGCACCACGGCGATGACCCGGGCGGGGTCCAGGCCGCTCTCGTCCCCCTCCCGGAGGCGGAGGCGGGGCACCAGGGCGGCCACCGGGTCGGCGACCCACCGGGCGCCCCCGGGCTCCTCGGCCTCCAGGGCGCCGGCCAGGGGACCGAGCGCCACCCGGGGGGCGATGGCCCGGCTCACGTAGCGCACCCACGACTCGTACCGAAGCACCAGCTCGTAGCGTCGCCCCTGGACCGTGAGCACCCGCAGGGCCCCGGTGGCGTTGTGGACCGCCACGGGATGGCAGGGGGCGTCGGCCCGGGAGCAGAACCGGGTGGCCAGCCGGGGCGCCCGGCCCTCGGGGACCCGGACCACCGCCAGGTCGAGCGCCGGGTGCTCCTCAACCTCCACTTCACCGTTAGTGATTGCGGCCGCCGACTCGGTGAGGGCGGTGTCCTCCTCCTCCCACAGCTCCCGGTAGGGGGCCGGGTCGGCGACCAGGGCCGGGAGCCGGGCCAGGGCCTCGGTGGCCAGGGTGGCCGTCCAGGTGGCCCAGGGTCCCGCCGACCGGCCGACGCCGGGGAGCGGCGAGCGGGCCGGGTCGCCCAACGCGGCCAGGGCGAAGCTCGCCCGGGCCGCCTCACGGTCGCTCGCCACGGCGAAGTCCCCCGCCCTCGCCACCGCCACCAGCCGGGAGCGCCGGGCCAGGGCGTCCTCGGGAGCCACCAGGGCGTAGAGGCCGACCAGGCCGTCCTGGTCCACGTGGTCGATCGTGGCCACCTCCGCCTCCTCGGCGCCCCGGGGGTCGCCCAGCCAGGCGAAGGCGATCTCGGCGGACAGGTCGGCGCGCAGCCCGGGCGGGGTGGGCGTGGCCGGCCAGTGGGAGAGGGTGAGCACGGTCCCGGGAACCGGGGCCCCGTCCACCATCACATGAGGGCGCCCGGCGGGAGCGGCCTCAGGGTCGTAGCCCAGGGGCCACGCCCGGCCCCGACGGGACCGGGACCTCACCCCAGCCCGTCGATGCGGGCCGCCATGTCCAGATCGGCCTGGGTGATCCCCCCCGCCGAATGGGTGGAGAGGCGCAGGGTCACCGTGTTCCACCGGATGTCGATGTCCGGGTGGTGGTTGGCCGCCTCGGCCAGCTCGCCGACCCGGTTCACGTACTGGAGGGCCCCGGCGAAGCCGGCCTCCTTGTGCACCTTGACCAACTCGTCCCCCTGGCGGTCCCAGGAGACCCGGGCAAGGCCGGTGGCGATCGCCGTGTCGTCGAGAACCTCAGCCATGGTCCCACCGTAACGCCCGGCCGGGGACCCCCCGCGCCGGCCGCCCGAGCTCCCCCGGGCGGCCGGCGCCTCGGCCGGGGCCGCTAGCTGCCCAGGTTGGCGGGGGGCGTGCTCACCGGGCCGTTGTAGGTGGTGATCGACCCGTTGTTGGTCGTGACGTAGCGGGGCCCGAACAGGGTCAGCCCGCCGTTTTGCACCTTGGCCATCTGCACGCCCTGGTAGCCGTAGTGGACGTTCTTGGAGTAGCCGAGGGGGACCAGCCCCGGGCCCTTGAACGTGGACCCCTTGGCCTCGAGGGCCTGCACCAGGCTCGCCCGCGTGGGGTTGCGCCCGGCGGCCCGGAGCAGCTGGACCATGGTGTAGGCCACGGCCATCCCGTACTCGGTGTTGCCGTCCCAGGGGTTCTGGGCGTCGTACTTGGGCTTGATCACGTTCTTGAACTCATGGATCCAGGGGTTGGCGGCGTCGCTCTCCGAGGGCAGGTAGCCGTCGGTGATGGCGCCGTTGAGCAGCGAGCCGCTGGCCTTGCCCTTGGAGACCGTGGCGAGCAGCTTGGACACCGTCGGCGGGTCCGCCCCCACGTTGGAGATGACCCACTGGGGGTGGTAGCCGATCTCGGCCGCCGCGATGAGGGTCAAGGCGGTCGCCGCGGGGATGGTGTAGAGGGCGACGACCTTGGCCCCGGCCGCCTTGAGCGCCGCCACCTGGTTGCCCAGCCCAGCGCTCAGGCTGGTCGTGTCGTAGGTCTGACGGCTCACCACGTCGGCCTTGGGGACCTTCATGTCCAGACCCTTGACCCCGTCCTGGCCGAACTCGTCGTTCTGGTACAGGTAGCCCACCTTCTGGCCGGCGAAGTTCTTGGTCACGTACTGGCCGAGGATCTTGCCCTCTTGGATGTAGTTCGTCTGCCACCCGAACGACCACGGGTACTTCTGGGGCTGGCTCCAGCAGGCGCACCCCGAGGCGATGAACAGCTGGGGGACCTTCTCGGAGTTGACGAAGGGCTGGACGGCCAGGTCGGTCGGGGTGCCCAGGGGATCGAAGAGGGCGAAGACGTTGTCCTGGAGGATGAGCTTGCGGGTGGCCGTGGCGGTGATGGCCGGGTTGTACTGGTCGTTCTCGACCTTGTAGACGATCTTGCGGCCGTAGACGCCGCCGTGGGCGTTGATGTAGTTGAACACGGCCTGGGAGGCCGGGGCGATCTCGCTGTAGCCCGGGGCGGCCGGCCCGGTCAAGGGCTGGGTGGACCCCAGGGTGATCGTGGTGGCGGTGATACCGGGGGCCGAGGCCTTGTTGGTGGTCGAGCCCCCCCCGCCGCTCGGGCTGCTCGAGCTCCCGCAGGCGCTCGCCACCAGGCCAAGGGCGGCCAAGGCTGCCACCCCCTTGTACCACCGGGTTCTAGAGGTCATGTGCTCCCCCTTGCTGTGTTGTGGTCTGCCCCGGCACCGGTGCCCCTCGGGCCCGGGAACTTCCCACCCCCGTGCGCCCCGCGCGAACCGCCGGCCCGAGCCTGCCCCGGGGCAGGCGACCCAGGCCGAGGATCCGGCGCACCCCACCGTCGATCCCCGACGGGGCGAGGATCATCACCACAATGAGCACCACCCCGTAGATCATCAGGGCCAGGTTCGACCGCACCCCCGAGCCGAGCCCCAAGGCGTTGGACACCGTGGTCGACCACCGCGGCACCAGGACCAGCACCAGGGCCCCCCACCAGGCCCCGGCCAGGCTCCCCTGGCCGCCGATGACCAGGCCGGCCAACAAGGACAGGGACAGGGCGATGGTGAACTCGGCCGGATTGACGATCGTGGTGCCCAGCGCCAGGAGGGAGCCGGCCAGCCCGGCGCAGGCCGAGCTCACCACGAAGGCCAGCACCTGGGTCCTGGCCACGTTGACCCCGGCCAGGGAGGCGGCGATCTCGTCGTCCCGCACCGCCCGGAACGACCGCCCGACACGGCTGCGGTTGAGGTTGGCCAGCACGATCATGACCAACACCGCGCTGAGCAGACAGATCCAGGCGAGCCACCGCTCCGAGGGCATCGAGCCCGGGGCCGTCGGCGGGGTGACCGTCAGGCCCTGCTCCCCGCCGAAGACGCTCTGGTACTTGACGGCCACCTCCGGTAGGGCCAGGGCCAACGCCAGGGTGATCCCGGCGAGGTAGGGCCCCCGCAACCTGGCGGCCGCCACCCCCACGATGACCCCGAAGACCACCCCCCCCAGCCCCCCGGCGGCGATCTCCGCGCCCAGGGGGATGTGGGTGTGGGCGATGAGCAGGGCAGTGACGTAGGCGCCCACCGCCATCAGGGCGCCGTGGCCGAGGGAGATCTGGCCGTTGCTGCCCGTCAGCAGGGTCAGCCCTCCCACGGCGATGGCGTAGACGGCGATCTGGGCCAGGTTGAAGTCGTTGTAGGTCCCGAGGGTGACCGTCAGCACGTACACCACGACGCCGGCGGCGACAGCCACCAGGAGATGGCGGAGCAGGGGCTGGCGGGGGAGCAGGCGACCCGGGGCCCGGTCGGCGAGCGCCCCCTGGAGGGCGCCGAGGGCCCGCTCGGGGGCCGCCTTGGCCGTCACACCCGCCTCGGATGCGATCGGCTGAACAGGCCCTGGGGCCGGGCCATCAGGACCACCAGCAGGATGGCCAGGGCGCCCACGGTCTCCAGGGAGGACCCCAGGTAGCCCCCGACGTAGGAGAGGACCAGCCCGACCACCAGCCCCCCGATGAGGCCGCCCAGCGGGCTCTCCAGCCCCCCGATGATCGCCGCCGTGAAGGCGTAGACCAGGATCGCGTCCATGTTGTTGGGGAACAACAGCACCTTGGGAGCGACCAGGACGCCGGCCAGGGACCCGGCCAGGGCGGCGAGGGCCCAGCCCAGGGTGAGGATCCGGCCCACCCGGACCCCGAGCAGGCGGGCGACCTCGGGGGCGAAGGCCGACGCCCGCATCCGCAGGCCGACCTCCGTGCGCTGGAAGAGCACCAGCAGCCCGACCAGCATGACCACCACCGCGGCCAGGACGAAGATGTCGAAGTTGGAGAAGGCCAGCTGGTGGCGCCCGGCGTGGAGCCCGGCCTGGGAGAAGTAGCTGGGGAACGACCGGTCCCCTCCACCCCAGATGGCCCCGGCCACCGCCTCCACCAGGATCAACAGCCCCAGGGTGACGATGATGGCGTTGAGCGGCGGCTTGTCCTCCACCGGCCGGATGAGCACCCGCTCGACGACGGCCCCGAACGCCAGGCCCGCCGCCAGGGCCACGGCGAAGGCGATCCAGTAGTTGATGCTCCGGTCGATCAGGGTGACGGCCAGATAGGTGGTGAGCATGGCCATGGCGCCCTGGGCGAAGTTGATGATCCGGGTCGCCCGCCAGATGAGCACCAGGCCCAGGGCCACCGCGGCGTAGATCATCCCGAAGGTGATCCCGTTGAGGGTGAGGTCGACGAACTGGCCCATCGGTGGTCAGAACCCCAGGAAGTGGTGTCGGAGCTGGGGATCGGCCGCCACGGCGGCGGCGCTGTCGGCGACGGCCACCCGGCCCAGGTTGAGCACCACCGCCCGGTCGGCGATGGAGAGCGCGCTCTTCGCGTTCTGCTCGACCACCAGCACGCTCAGGTGGCGCCGTCGGGCCAGGTCGGCGAGGAGGCTCATGATCTGGGCCGTGACCAACGGCGCCAGGCCCAGGGACGGCTCGTCCGCCAGGAGCACCTCGGGGCGGGCCATGAGCCCCCGACCGATGGCGAGCATCTGGCGCTCGCCCCCCGACAGGGTGAAGGTGGACCGCCGCCGCCGCTCGGCCAGGGCGGGGAACACCTCGTAGACCTCGGCCAGGGCCCGGGCCTTGTCCTCCCGGTCCCGACGCCACAGCGCCCCCAGGCGCAGGTTCTCCTCCACGGTCAGCTCCTGGATGACCCCCCGGCCCTCGGGCACGTGGGCCACGCCGTGGCGCACGATGTCCTCCACCGCCAGGGTGGTGAGGTCGGTGCCGGCGTAGCGCACGTGCCCGGCCACGGGGCGCACCAGCCCGGTGATGGTGCGCAGCAGCGTCGTCTTGCCCGCTCCGTTGGCGCCCAGCACGGCGGTGACCGAGCCGTCGGGAACCTCCAGGGAGACCCCGTCGAGCGCCCGCACGGGACCGTAGGTGGTGGTCACCCCCTCGACCTCAAGCACCGCCGACCCCCGGACCACCGACCGTCCTCGGACCGGCGTGGCGGGCTCCCCTTCCCGTGGTGGTCAGGTCCTCCCCCAGGTAGGCCTCCGCCACCTGGGGGTCGGCCTGGACCTCGGCCGGGGAGCCGGTGGAGATGACCTCGCCGAAGTTGAGCACCACGATCCGGTCGCACACCCCCATGACCAGGTCCATGTGGTGCTCAACCAGCAGGATCCCCATGCGGTCCCGGAGCCCCCGGACCAGCCCGGCGAGCTCGTCCATCTCCGCCGCCGACAACCCGCTGGCGGGCTCGTCGAGCAGCAGGAGGGTGGGCTCGTTGACCAGTGCCCGGGCCAGGGCCACCCGCTTCTGGGTGCCGTAGGGCAGGGTGCCGGGGAGGCGGTCCACCACGTCGCCGGCCCCCACCTCCCCGAGCGCCCGCCTCGCCCTGGCCGCCAGGGCGGCCTCCTCCCGGGAGGAGCGGGGCAGGCCCAGCGCGGCGGCAAGGAACCCCGCCCGGGCCGACGGGTGCAGGCCCACCATCACGTTCTCGAGCACCGTGAGCCCCGGCCACAGCCCGACACCCTGGAGGGTGCGGGCGATCCCCAGGCCGGCCAGCTGGTGGGGGCGGTGCCGGCGCAGGGGCCGCCCCCGGTAGTCGAGGTGGCCCCGCTGGGGTGCCACGAACCCGCAGATCACGTTGAACAGCGTGGTCTTGCCGGCGCCGTTGGGGCCGATGACCCCGACGATCTCCCCCGGCTCGACCGACAACGACACCGAATCGAGGGCGGCCAGGCCCCCGAAGCTGACGGTCACGCCACTGACGTTGAGCCCGGGTGTCCCGACCACACCATCCTCGCTCGAACGAGCCTGGATGGTGATTATTACACAACTTGACCAGCGGCCAAGTGATCCTGCCGGGAGCGGCGCGCCCGGCAGGCCCCCGGGCCCGGCGGTCAGGCCTGGGCGACGAAGGCGGCGATGTCGGGGCTCCCCCGTCCGGTGACGTAGTCGTAGCCGGGCGTGGCCGGGTAGAGCCCGTTGCCGCCCACGGTGATGTCCCGGAACGACGAGGCGGGCTCGGCGTAGATGGTGGGGTCGGCGAACCCCAGGCACCCGTGATGGGCACCCTGGGCCCGGGCCCAGATGCCGAGCCAGGACGGCGAGGAGGCGCTGGTCCCCCCCACGACCTCCTCCTTGCCGGCCACGACGACCTTGTACCCGGTGTTGGGGTCCGCGTCGAGCGCGACGTCCGGCACGCCCCGGTGGATCCCCGTGTTGGCGCCACCCACCGCCGCCTGGTACGTCGGCTCGGGCTCGAGGGCCGATATTCCCCCGCCACTGCCGTACCAGGCGATCTCCGCCAGGGGTCCCGACCCGCCGAGGAGGGTGGTGCCTCCCACGCCCACCGCGTCGGGGCTCGACGCGGGGTAGTTGGGGCCGGGGATGCCGATCGGGACGCCGTTGGCCCCGACCAGGGCCGGGCAGAAGGAGCCCGTGTCACCACTGGCGGTGAACAGCGTCTGACCCTGGGCCACGCCCTGGGCCAGGGCGGCGTCGGCCGGTCCCAGGAACCCGCTGGCCTTGGCCAGCAGCTCGCACTCGCCGGCGGAGAAGCTCGCCTCCTTGGCGGCGTCGTCGGTCACGTAGCGGTTGAACTCGGCCAGGATGTCGGCATTGGACAGGGAGTGGGCGTCGTACACCATGAGCCGGGAGACCTGGGGGGCGAAGCCCGTCGAGTACTGGGTGTCGAGGTCCCACTCGGTCTGCCCGGAGGTGTCGTTGGAGGGGGCACCCACCTGGACGGTGGTGACCGGGACGGTGGGGAGCCCGAAGGTCTGCTCGAAGGTACGCAGGTCGGTCCTGACCTGGCCGAGCTTCCCCTCGGCCAGGATGGCGATGGTCTGGCCGGCGCCCTGGGCCGAGGGGGGGGCGTCGTAGGCCTGCCAGAAGGCCCGAGGCCCGTAGCTGGTGGGGAGGGCGGGCCCAGCCGACTGGCTGGCCGGTGGGGCCACGCTCACCCGGCCCAGGGTCGACAGGCCCACGACCGAGGAGACCTCCCCCGCCACCGACGGGGGGAGGGTCGCCGGGGTGGTCGGCGAGCGGTAGTCGGTGCCCATCGGCCCATGGAACCGGTGGAGGCTGACCCCGAAGGCACGGTCGAGGCTGGCCGCCGCGCCCTGCACCCGGACCAGGGTCCGGTTCGCCGACACCGAGACCACCCGCAGGCCCGCCGCCCGGGCCCAGCCGGTCACCGTCGCCACCTGGGCGGGGCGGGGGGAGAACCGCGCCTCGAACTGGCCGGGGGTGAGGAAGCGGTGGTAGTTGGGACTGGCGGGGTCGTACAGGCTCCGGTTCAGCGCTGCCAGCCCGGCCCGGTCGCGCAGCGGCAGGGCGAGGGTGACCTGGACGGGGCGGTTCCCGGGGACGGGCCCCTGGTCGGCCGCCCCCCGGACGACCGTCGGGCGCCCCCCGGGCACGGCCAGCGGGGAGGCTCCGGCGACGCCTCCGCTCGAGCCGAGCGCCGCCACCGGCGCTGCCAGCAAGGCGGCCACCCCCGCCATGACCCCCAGGTGGCTCGGCTGCATCGAAGCTCTCCCCTCTCGTCCGCCGCTCGGAAGCATTGGGGGCAGCCGACCACTGAGCGCCACCCAAGAACCACCCGATGTTACTTCGAACCTGCCCCGACTAGTCAAGCTTCCCTAGTGGCGGACGGGGCCGCCGTGGGGACCACCCGCCTCCGCAGACGGCGTTCCGGGCCGGCCCACCCGCTGCGATGCCCCAGGCGCCGGGCCCGGCGCAGGTGGCGGCTGCCGGCCACCGCCGGGGACCCCCCGCTTGGGACCTCACGGGCACAGAGCCGTGGGTGGGCTGGCCGGGACGCCCACGCGCCCGGTGGTACGAACGCCCGGGCACCGAACGCCGGGCTGCGAGCTCGCCCACCTCCCCAGGCGCAGTCTGGTGACCGGGGGCGCCGGGCCCATGCCGTCCCCCGATGGGCCTCTTCCTCCCTCACCGGGGTGCCCGGCCCTCCTGCGACGTGCGCCGGACCGGGGGGCCCACCACCGGACCCGCCGGGCTCTCGGCGACCCCTCGTCGGCGTCCTCCACGGCTGTCCCGCCCACCGGGTCCCCGACGACGAGGGAACCCCCGGGGGCCGGCGGCTGGGCACGCCTCCCCGGGGCTGCCTGGCGGCCGTTGGCCGTGGGATGTCTTAGCCCTGGTGGTGGTAGAGCTCGCCGCCCCGGGCGGCGAACTCCTCGGACTTCTGCTTCATCCCGAGGGCCACCGCCTCCCCCACGTCCACGCCATGGGCCGCCGCGTAGTCACGCACGTCCTGGCTGATCCGCATGGAGCAGAACTTGGGGCCACACATGGAGCAGAAGTGGGCGGTCTTGGCCGGCTGGGCGGGCAAGGTCTCGTCGTGGTAGGCGCGGGCGCGTTCGGGGTCCAGGGCCAGATTGAACTGGTCCTCCCAGCGGAACTCGAAGCGCGCCGTGGACAACGCGTCATCCCACGCCTGGGCGGCCGGATGGCCCTTGGCCAGGTCCGCGGCGTGGGCGGCCACCTTGTAGGCGATGACCCCCTCCTTCACGTCCTCCCGATCGGGCAGACCCAGATGCTCCTTGGGGGTCACGTAGCAGAGCATCGCCGTGCCGTACCACCCGATCATCGCCGCGCCGATGGCGGAGGTGATGTGGTCGTAGCCGGGGGCCACGTCGGTCGTGAGGGGTCCCAGGGTGTAGAAGGGCGCCCCCTGGCACACCTCCACCTGGCGGTCCACGTTCTCCTTGATCTTGTGCATGGGCACGTGCCCCGGCCCCTCGATCATGACCTGGACGTCGTGACCCCAGGCCAGGTGGGTGAGCTCCCCCAGGGTGTCCAGCTCGGCGAACTGCGCCTCGTCGTTGGCATCGGCGATCGAGCCCGGGCGCAGCCCGTCCCCGAGCGAGAAGCTCACGTCGTAGGAGGCCAGGATCTCGCAGAGCTCCTCGAAGTGGGTGTAGAGGAAGCTCTCCTGGTGGTGGGCGAGACACCAGGCGGCCATGATCGACCCGCCCCGGCTGACGATGCCGGTGACCCGCTGGGCGGTGAGGGGCACGTAGGCCAGCCGGACCCCGGCGTGGACCGTCATGTAGTCCACGCCCTGCTCGCACTGCTCGATGACCGTGTCCGCCCCCCAGCGGGTGGCCCAGGACAGCTTGCCCACCTCCTCGGCGACCGAGGAGGCCACCGAGGAGTTCCCTATGTTGGCGTTGACCTTGACCAGGAGGTTGCGGCCGATGGCCATGGGCTCGGACTCGGGATGGTTGACGTTGGCGGGGAGGATGGCCCGCCCGGCGGCGATCTCCTGGCGCACGAGCTCGGGGTCGAGCCCCTCCCGGGTCGCCACGAAGGCCATCTCCGGGGTGACCGTGCCCGCCCGCGCGTAGTGGAGCTGGGTGGGCCGCCGTCCGGCCCGCCCCCGCCGGGGCCACCGCTCGCCGGCCTCGTCGAAGCCCTCCCCCCGACCGGGGAAGGCCTGCACCGCCCGGCCCGCCGCCGCCGAGCGGCCGTCGTCCCGGGCCTGGCGCCCCCGCCCCTCGTAGGCCTCGGTGTCGTCCCGGGCGACGATCCAGCCGCGGCGCAGGGCCGGCAGACCCCGCTCGGGCTCGGACCCGGGCCCGCTGGTGTCGTAGAGCAGCACCGGTGGGTTGTCCGTCGGCCCATCCCGTCCCGGGGACGGCGCGAGGGCCACCTCCGAGAAGGGGACCCGTGTCCCCTGGAGACCCTCGACGTAGACCTTGCGGCGCGTGGACGGCCCTGCCGCGGTGGTTCCCATGTTGTCCTCCCTCCGCCGGTATGACCCGGATCAGGTAGGCGGTCGGCGCCGGCGGCGCCCTCTCAGCCCGGCATTCCGGACTCCCGCGTCCACCGCGATCCTACCCCGGAGGCCCAGGTCACCCACGGCGGGCAGCCACGCCCCGCGCCGTGTCTCGCTACGCTTCCCGGGACGAGGAGAGGAGGCGCAATGGAGCGTGAGGTCGTCGAGCTCGAGGGCCACATCATCGACTCCCTCATCCTGGCCAAGGTGCTCGACAAGATCCTGGCCGCTGGCTGTGACTACCGAGTGCTGGCAGTCGACATCGGCAAGGGCAATCGGGACCCGAGCCGGGCACGGGTCCAGGTGGAGGCGCCCGACGAGGACACCCTGGCCACCGTGCTCGTGGAGCTCCAGGCCCACGGCGCCAACCGGGTGGACCAGGGCGACGCGCTCGCCACCACCGCCGAGGCGGACGGTGTGTTGCCGACCGGCTTCTACTCGACGACCAACCTGCCCACCTGGGTCCGGCTGAAGGGCCACTGGGTGGCCGTCGAGCACCCCGAGATGGACTGCGGGCTGGTGATCGGCCCGGAGGGCCCCGAGGGCCTTCCCACCGTGCGCTCGGTGCCCATGCACCGGGTCAGGGCCGGCGATCGGGTCGTCATCGGCTCCGACGGGGTCCGGGTGGAGGCCCCCGAGCGCCCCCGGGAGGGGACCTCCTTCGAGTTCATGAACTCCGAGGTGTCCTCGGAGAAGCCCAAGGCCCTGGTCGTCTCCCAGGTGGCCTCCCGGCTGCGGGCGATCAAGGCGGGGGAGACCGGGGAGGGCCGCGCCCGGGTCCTCGCCGTCGCCGGGCCGGCCGTGATCCACACCGGCGCCGGGCCGGATCTGGCCAGGCTGGTCCGGGAGGGATGGATCGACGTCCTGTTCGCCGGCAACGGCTTCGCCACCCACGACATCGAGTCCAACGTGTTGGGCACCTCCCTGGGAGTCTCGGTGGGTCTGGGCACCCCCGCCGAGGGAGGCCACGCCAACCACATCCGGGTGATCAACGAGGTCCGCCGGCACGGGTCCATCGCCGGGGCGGTGGCGGCGGGCTACGTGGGAGGCGGGGTCATGTACGAGTGCGTGCGCCGGGGGGTCCCCTTCGTCCTCGGTGGGTCGATCCGCGACGACGGGCCCCTGCCGGACACCCGCACCGACGTCGTCGGGGCGGCCGACGCGATGCGTGACCTGCTGCCGGGTCTGGGGGCGGCGGTGATCCTGGCCTCCACCCTCCACGCCATCGCCACCGGCAACCTGCTGCCGGCCTGGGTCGAGACCTACTGCGTGGACATCAACCAGGCGGTGGTCACCAAGCTCGCCGACCGGGGCAGTCACCAGGCGCTCGGGGTGGTGACCGACGTGGGGCTGTTCATCAGGGGCCTCGCCGAGGTCCTGTGCGGGCCGGGCGCCGCCGCCGAGCCGGCCGCGCTGGCGGGCACCGGCCCCCTCGACGGGCCCCACGGGGGCAGGGCGTGAGCGAGCTGTCCTGGGGCCGGCACTTCCTGGTGTGTCGGCCGGAGCACTTCGGGGTGCTCTACGAGATCAACCCGTGGATGCACGCCGAGGTCCGCCCGGACCCCGACCGGGCCCGGGACCAGTTCGAGGGCCTCGTGGCCGCCCTCGAGGCGGCCGGGGCCAAGGTGGCCTTCGAGGACCCGGTGGCCGGGCTGCCGGACCTGGTCTTCACGGCGAATGCCGGGATCGTCAACGGTGACCAGTTCGTCCCCGCCCACTTCCGCCACCCCGAGCGCCAGGGGGAGACCGCCCACAACGTCGCCTGGTTCACCGAGCACGGCTGGGGGGTGGACCGCCTGCCCGGGGACACGG